>JANOJO010000033.1:0-2219 GCA_031418795.1 Bacteroidota bacterium
TGCTGCACCTATTCTTGTTTTATTATTAAGGTTGATACAGGGCCTTGCACTGGGTGGTGAATATGGTGGCGCTGCCACTTATGTTGCGGAACATGCACCCGCAGGTAAAAGAGGTTTTTATACTTCGTGGATACAAACAACTGCAACACTCGGATTATTTATTGCACTTGGGATAATAATGCTGGTAAAATTAAATATTTCTGACAGCTCCTTCAATGCAGAGTGGGGTGGCTGGCGTTACCCATTCTGGATTTCTATATTATTGGTTGCCGTATCAGTTTATATACGGTTAAAGATGAGTGAGAGTCCATTGTTTGCCAAATTGAAAAGCGAAGGAAAAACATCGGTGAATCCGCTGAAAGAAAGTTTTGCTCATAAAGGAAATTTTAAAATGGTGTTGCTTGCTTTGTTTGGAGCTGTGATGGGGCAGGGAGTAATCTGGTACACCGGACAATTTTATGCACAAAATTTTTTAGAAACAAAATGCAATATTGAATTTGAACAAAGCCGGACAATTATGTTGTGGGCAATTGCATTTGCCACACCGTTCTTTGTTTTTTGGGGTTGGCTGAGTGATAGAATTGGAAGGAAATGGATAATGATGGCGGGGATATTGCTGGGGATACTTGCTTTCCGGCCAATATTCGGAACATTCTTAAGTAACAGTTCAGGAAAAAATTTAGTAGTAAAAGAAGAAAAACAATTATCGCAAAAATTTAGTTTCAGCCGCAATAATTATGATTCGATAAGTACAACAGAAAGCAGAGTAACATTTGAAAATGGATTGAGTGCAAAACAAATAAAAACAGATACATGCCTTCGCTCTGTTTATATGTATAAATATGTGGCTCCAAAAACTCAACTTGTTTATTCAGACAAACATTTATCATCATCTGTTTACTGGAAATTTGTGCTGCTTGTTTTTCTTTTGATATTATTTGTAACAATGACCTACGGCCCTATCGCTGCATTCTTAGTAGAAATGTTCCCTACAAAAATCCGGTACACCTCTATGAGCTTGCCTTATCATATTGGCAATGGTGTGTTTGGTGGTTTAGTTCCTTTTATCGGATTATTATTAACAACTACGTATCCAAAAGATCCATTAGTTGGTTTGTGGTATCCGATTGGAGTTGCCGCATTGTGTTTGGTTATTGGAACAATTTATCTCACAAATAAAATCGATGAAGACGTTACAGATTAAATTAAACGTATGAATAATTTAAAAAAATACCTCGGCATCATCTGGCTTGTACTTGCACCCGCATTTATTTTTTTCTTGGTAAGCGGCGCTGTAGAATACATTGACCTGAAAGGAACAAAAGACATTAATAATCCCGTTATCTGGGTTATTATCATTTCTATTTTTACTCCTATTGCTATTGGTCTTATGATTTTTGGCTGGTATGCAATGAAGGGTGCATATGACCATCTGCCGGAAAGTTCGGCAGAGGTGGAAGCTTAATTTACCATTATTTTGCAACATGAAATCATACGAAGTATTATTAAAAGACAATAAAGCATGGGCCGAAAAAAAACTGAAAGAAGACCCAGATTATTTTGAAAGGCTCTTACATGTACAAACGCCAGAGTTTTTATGGATAGGCTGTAGCGACAGCCGTGTGCCACCTGACCAGATAACGCAAACAGAGCCCGGTGAAATTTTTATTCACCGTAATGTAGCCAACCTGGTAGTAAATACAGATGTAAATATGTTGAGTGTGCTTGATTTTGCAGTTAATCATTTAAAAGTAAAACATGTGGTGGTTTGCGGTCATTACGGATGTGGTGGAATAAAAGCTGCCATGTCAAAAACAGATTTTAAACCGGTGCTGAATATGTGGCTGCGAAATGTAAAAGATGTGTACCGACTGCACCGCAAAGAACTGGATGCGATTGAAGATGAAAATAAAAAACTAAACCGGTTGGTTGAGTTAAATATTAAAGAACAGATGATGAACTTAGTTAAGACTTCCATCATTCAGCGGGCATGGAAGCAGGAACAAAGACCCGACCTGCATGGCTGGGTGTATGACCTTCATGACGGATTAATAGACCCTATCATGGAAATAAAACCGGGTGATCATATTGATGATATTTATGAGTACGATGATTTGTAAAAATTAATGTATGAGATTTATTTTTTATTTACTTATTCTGCTTGCTTCAACCAACTGTACAAATTCTCCCAAAGCAGATAAAAAAAATGACTGGGCTCT
>JANOJO010000034.1:0-3480 GCA_031418795.1 Bacteroidota bacterium
CAATTTTAATTTCACCATTTCTTCTTTTCCGGGTCGAAGGCGAATGAACAGATCCGGTTGAATAAAAAAGGATTCACAGAATTTTTCATAATTAATATCATCATTCAATTCGTCCTTCCAGGGAAAAACAGACGAAAGTTGGTAATTGAAAAAAGATAGTTTTTCGTTTATTGAAAGCTGAACCTTATCATTCCATTCCGGTTTTAATGCTTCAAGTATTTCATTGGACTGATTAGTACACAAAAACAAAGCTGCCAGCATTTTTTCTTCTAATGATACATTCATCACTGCCTTGCCCAATCTGAAAAAACAATAACAAAGATTACTTACCAGTTTCCTGTCTTTAGATCCAAATTTTTTATTGGCGGAAAAATACTTTTTAAGAAATGAGGCAAACGGTTCTTCGCCTTTGTATTGCTGAAGAATTTGCTTTGCTGAATTCAAATATGAATGATAGCGGCTCACCGCTGCAAGATAAAATTAAAAACCCCACTACAGCTTAAGGTTATTCAGCAAAAAATCAATTACATTTATAACTATGAAATGGAGAGGCATTATAGCTGGCATTTTATTTTTTTCAGCATCGTTGCCGCTGACCGCGCAGCAACTTATATTCAAAACTTATACAGAAGAAGATGGCCTCGTATCAAACCCGGTACGTCGCATTTTCCAGGATTCAAGAGGCTTTATCTGGATTGGCACCTGGCAGGGATTGAGCAAATATGATGGGCACAAATTCACAAATTATACTACTGTAAATGGCCTTTCAGATAATATGATAAATGATATATATGAATCGCCGGACGGAAAACTATATGTGGCTGAAAACAGTGGAACTACGGATATTTTACAACACGATGCCATTGCAAAGAAAGCAGTTTTTAAAAATGTAATCATCAATCAATTTTTGCTAACTCAAAATAACAGGGTGATTGCAGCAACAGACACAAGCGGCTTGTATGAAATAATAAACGGAAATTTAGTAAAACCTCTTCAGAAATTTCCCGATTCATCTTATAATGATATTACAGAGTTTAATGATTCGCTTTTAATAGCAGGTGCAGACGGTTCGTTAAGAATCCTGAACCGTCAATTTGAAATAATATCAGAAATAAAACAACCTAAAGAGTTTCTGGTTTTTAAGATTTATAAGGATTCAAAAAAGAGAATATGGGTGGGCACAAGTAATGGATTAAAGATTGTGGTGCCTCTAGAAAAGAATAATCAGGCGATAAACTTTACACTGTTGCCCACCCCTTTTAATATACCGGTACTGAAAAACCACATTGTTACTGATATGCTGGAAGATGCCAATGGAAATTTCTGGATAGCAACTACACATGGCCTTGTGAAAATAGATGAGGAAGGCAGTTGGCAGCTATTTTCGGAAAAGGACGGATTGGCTTCTTCAAATATTACATGCATTTATCAGGATAAAGAAAATAATATCTGGATAGGCACTTCACTTGGGCTGGCAAAATTGGTTACAAAAACCGCTATCCGCATTTATACAACTGAAAATGGTTTACTTACAAACAGTGTAGGGTTTCTTGTATCTCTTAATAAGGATATTTTTCTTTTAGGCACCAGTCCCCGACAGCAATTATACAATATCAGCAATAACCATTTTACTACTGTTTCCTCACAAAATCTTGTTTATGGCCCCCCTGTAGAAAATAGCAGTCCTTTATTATTCTTTGGCAATGACAACCGGTTTGGAAAATATGATTCCGTTAACCAAAGTATTTCAGCTTATATTTTGCCCGATACCCAGAAATCTGAAGTGTACAGTTCCGTTATGGATGCAAATGGAATTATATTCAGCGGCTCATACAAAGGGCTGATTATTCGTTTCGGGGGAAAATCTTATTATGAAAATAAACTTCCTCACCGCATAACTTTTTTGCTCATTGATAAAAAAGGGTATTTATGGGCTGGCACCTGGAATAATGGCCTGTTTCGCATTCATTATACCGTCGTAAATAATAATTTAAGTTTATCTGTACAGGACTTTTCAGATCTGCTGCCTGATAAAAACATTCGTTGCCTGTTTGAAGACAGCAAAGCCAATATCTGGGTGGGAACACGGCATCTTGGTGTTGTGCAATTGAGCAATAATAAAGAGGAGAAATACACTGTGCATCGTTACGATCTCCGGCAGGGGTTGATGTCGAATTGGGCAAGGGTTATTTCAGAAGATGCAAAGGGAAGTATCTGGATCGGCTCCAACCTCGGTATTGATAAATTAATACCAACAGGCAACACATTCCGTGTTTTTAATTTCAGCCGTGTAAATAATTATTTTGATAACATTAATGCAATCCTGGCGGAGCAAAATAATTCTTTGTGGCTGGCTACAAACAAAGGCTTAGTCAATATCATTGATGGTGAAATGGAGAAAACACCAGCTGGGCCGGTTTATATCACATCTGTCAAATTAGGCGACACAAGTTTTAATTACAACAAAAATTACAGTAGTACGAAAGTGGAACTGAAATATTATCAGAACCAGGCTGAATTTGAATTTTCTTCTCCTGCATTTATAAATGAAAATCAAATTTTATACAGCTATCGTTTATTGGGCAGTACTGATACCATCTGGAGCAAACCTGCAAACCTGCAAAATATTTCTTATGCAAGTCTTCAGGCCGGGAGTTATCGCTTTGAAGTAAGAACATCAGGATGGAATGGGGAATGGGGTGCCCCGGCAAATTTCGTTTTTAATATCCGGCAACCCTGGTGGCAAACCTGGTGGTTTTATTCAATAATTGTTCTCATCGTAATATTATTTTTCTATGCCCTTTATCGTTACCGGATAAAGCAAATATTGAATTTACAAAAAGTTCGAAACCGCATTGCATCAGATTTGCACGATGATATCGGCGCTACGTTGACCAATATTAATATGCTTTCGGAAATTAGCCGGAAAAATCTTGAACAACCGAAAGAGGCTGAAAAATTTTTACAGCGGATAACAGAAGAAGTTACATTTACCAGCCAGGCATTGAATGATATTATCTGGAGTGTAAACAGCAGAAACGATTCTATAGAAGAAATTTTTACACGAATGCGACGCTATGCAGCTGATTTGTTTGATAACAGTAATACTATTTGTCACCTGGAGTTGGATAAAGCTGTAGCAGAAAAAAAATTGAATATGGAACAGCGAAGAGATTTGTACCTTATCTATAAAGAATCCATGAACAATATTCTCAAACATGCATCTGCAAAAAACATTTGGATTGAAGTGCTTTGGTTAAATAATAAGTTGCATTTGAAAATTAAAGATGATGGAAAAGGATTTAGCTCTTCCGTAAATTCACATGGCAATGGTTTAAAAAATATCCGTGCCAGAACTAGCAAATGGAAAGGAAGTGCAAATATTAATACATCGCCGTGTAATGGCACCCTTATTGAAATTGTGTTACCATTGGCAGAGTGAAAGTATAATGGATGCATTGCAATTGAAAGGCACTGCTT
>JANOJO010000035.1:0-1755 GCA_031418795.1 Bacteroidota bacterium
CACTGTAAGCAAAAACCCCATGCGAAAAGAAATAAAGTTTTTGCAAAAAGGAAATCTTAAAGATGATACCAGTTATGTTTATGCTTTACCTTTTGAAAACAACAAAGCACATTTGCTTGTGCAGGGATATTTTGGAAAATATTCTCATAAAGAAAGAGCGGCTCTTGATTTTAAAATGAAGAAAGGAACAAAAGTTCTTGCAGCCAGGGATGGCTTGGTAACAAGAGTAAAAGAAGATGGTGAAAAAGGTGGCACAAAAAAAGAATTCCGGTCAGAAGGAAATAATATTATCATTCAGCATTTTGATAATTCAAGAAGCGGCTACTGGCATATACAAAAAAATGGTGCGTTGATAAATGTGGGTGACACAGTAAGAAAAGGACAAGTGATTGCTTTTAGTGGCAATACCGGTTATACTGCATTTCCTCATTTGCATTTTATCGTTTGGAAAAATAATGACAGGGGACAATGGCAGCAGGTGGCTACAAGATTTGAAACATCGAAAGGAATAAAATATCCAAGGGCATGGCGATGGTACAGGAGCAATACCCCTCTAAATCTCCCCTAAAGGGGAGACTTTCCAGGCACAGCCCAGGCTTGTTGAAGATTTCTTCTTCATCAATCACTCATTTATTGAGACAAGTAATATTACATTTGAAAAATTTTCATTTTGAGTTTACAGGAAATCTGGCAGCAGTTTATTGACGGCATGAAAAACACAACATTTCTTGAGTATGTTGCTGTGTTTACCGGAATTGCCAGTGTATGGTTTAGCCGTATAGAAAATATTCTTGTTTATCCTGTAGGTCTTATCAATACTATAATTTATATATACATAAGCATCAGGGGAGATTTGTACGGTGAGGCTTCTGTAAATTTTTATTACACAGTCATGAGTATTGCGGGTTGGTACATGTGGTTGAAGAAAGATGAAAAAAAAGTATTGGTACTTCATGTAACTTACTCGGATAGAAAAATGTGGATTGCTCAATTGCTTTTCTTTCTGTTTTTTTATCTCGTCATCTATTTTGCCCTTACTTATCTGAAAAATAATTTTGTGGCAGGAGCTATACCCTGGGCTGATGCGTTTGCATCTGCAACTGCATTTACAGGCATGTGGCTGATGACAAAGAAAAAAGTGGAAAGCTGGTACTGGTGGATTGCGACGAATATTGCATCCATACCATTGTATTTTGCAAAGCAATATGTTTTTACAAGTGTTTATTACCTGATATTATTATTCATGGCGGTGTTTGGATTAATAGAGTGGGGGAAAAGAGCAAATCGTATAAAGTAAAAGTATTAATAAATGAGCTATTGCAAATTCATCTCCACTCTTAAACCCGGCGAGCAAGCCGCACACAAAGAATACCACGATAAGCAATATGGTTTTCCAATTCATGATGACAATGAACTTTTCTGCCGGCTGATTTTAGAAATTAACCAGGCGGGACTTAGCTGGACAACTATATTAAATAAGCAGGAAGGTTTCAGAAAAGCTTATCACAATTTTGAAATAAAAAAAATAGCTGCATATAAAGAAAAAGATTTTCAAAGATTGATGAACGATGCCGGCATTATCCGCAATCGCTTAAAGATTAATGCAGCAATAGAAAATGCAAAGACAATTTTGCTCATTCAAAAAGAATCGGGCTCATTTAAAAAATGGTTAGATAATCATCATCTCCGCATAAAGTCTCCAAGGGAGTCCTTCGTGACATTTGGACCCAAAACAAAAGATGAATGGACAAAACT
>JANOJO010000036.1:0-1621 GCA_031418795.1 Bacteroidota bacterium
GAGTTTGACCAATACCCGGTATTTTATTTCACCAACCATCACAGCATACTGGGCCCCGGAGAACTAAAGTGTATGCCTGACCATTTTGAAAAACTTGATTTTGAACTGGAAGCCGCCATTGTAATTTGTAAACCCGGAAGAAATATTAAAGCTGAAAATGCAGATGATTATATTGGCGGATTGATGATCATGAATGATATGAGCGCAAGGGAACTGCAGATGCAGGAAATGATACTGAACCTGGGACCCGCTAAAGGCAAAGATTTTGCAACAGCCATCGGTCCTATGCTGGTAACATTGGATGAACTGGAACAGTATGAAGTACCCTGTAAAGAAAATCATACCGGCAAAGCATGGAATTTACCCATGAAGTGCTGGGTAAACGGCATCCGGGTGAGTGAGGGAAATCTAAGAGATATGGACTGGACATTTGCAGAAATTATTGAACGCTGCAGTTATGGTGTTACCCTAATGCCGGGCGATGTGATTGGCAGCGGCACTGTGGGCACCGGGTGTTTTTTGGAACTGAACGGCACCGGCAAACTCAATGATCCTGATTATGAAGCGCAATGGTTGAAAGAAGGAGATGTTGTGGAGATGGAGATTGACGGGCTGGGCAGATTGAGTAATACGATTGTGAAGGAGGATAGTGATTTTTCGATTTTGGCCTTGAAAAAAAAATAAGCGCTGAGAAAAGGAGGAAAGAAGATAACGCAGAAATTTTATTTTATGACAATTGAAAGGTTAAATGAAATAGGTGGTATAATTCTGGATGCCGCTATAACTGTTCACAGGGAGTTAGGACCGGGACTATTGGAATCTGCTTATCAGTTAGCTTTGAAAAGAGAACTTGAATTACGGGGATTAAAAGTTAGAGCTAAAGTACCTGTAGAATTAGTTTATAAAGAAGTTCAGTTGGGTAAGGCTTATGAAAATGATTTATTGGTTGAAGAAGAAATTATTATAGAAAATAAATCTGTTGAAGCTATGGCTCCAATTTTTATTTTCCAGGTAATTACATATCTTAAACTATATCATCAGAAAAAATTAGGCTACCTGATTAACTTTAATGTACAATATTTAAAAGATCGTTTTAAAAGAATAGCAAATAATTTCTAACCCTCTGCGTAAACTCATTTTCTCATTATCTCTGCGATAAAAATGATAATTAATTTAAAAGATATTAAACCCGCCGATGCTCAAAATTATTTACAGCATGCCATTGCGCCCAGGCCCATCTGTTTTGCATCTACCATTGATAAAGCCGGAAATGTAAACCTTAGTCCCTTTAGTTTTTTTAACTTATTTTCTTCCAATCCACCCATCGTCATTTTTTCTCCGGCACGCAGGGTAAGGGATAATACTACCAAACATAGTTTGCAAAATGTTATGGAAGTTCCCGAAGTGGTGATCAATATTGTGGATCATGATATGGTGCAGCAAACCTCTTTAGCAAGCTGCGAATTTCCTAAAGGAACCAATGAGTTTATTAAAACAGGATTTACCATGGAGAAAGCCAGAATGGTTATCCCTCCCATGGTAAAGGAAAGCAAGGTAAAATTGGAATGTAAGGTTTTAGAAGTAAAGCCACTTGGTACCGAAGGCGGCGCAGGCAACCTGG
>JANOJO010000037.1:0-1568 GCA_031418795.1 Bacteroidota bacterium
GAAAATTTTTGTTCACCCAGTTTTAATGTAACTGTATACTTACCCGGAATGGCTTTATGACCACGATAACTGCTTTCAATATAAACATCAGGCACACCGGGCATAGTAGCGTGGCGCATGTTCCAAACAAAACGATTCAGCCCTTTTTCTTTAGATAAAACTGGTTCAGCAGGTGGACCACCATCATATTTTTTATAAGTGCTGTCTTTTTTTGAACGAAAAGTGTTTACAATATTTCCTGCTGCATCTTTAATTTCCATTGTTAATATGATGGAATCTTTTGAATCAGGAAGCTGGTAATAAATTACCACACCAGTTGAAGGATTTACACCCCGTGAAGTATTCAAGCCAGTAAATTCAGCATCAGTTTTATCCAGTTCACTGGAGCCATTTATTATATATGCAGGAGAAGGACTATAAATTTTAAACGTTGAATCTTTTTTATACTGGCGAATCAAACTTAAATCATCCAGTATCCAGAATGACCGGCCAGATGTGGAAGCAATTAAATTTCCCTGGTGAATGCGCAGATCAGTAATGGGTGTAACCGGCAAATTCAACTGAAAAGGCTCCCAGTTTTTTCCACCATTCCATGAAATATAAATGCCAGTCTCTGTTCCTGCAAATAATAAATCTTTTCTTACGGCATCTTCTCTTACTACTCTTGTAAATGCACCGTATGGAATCCCATTGTCGATTTTTATCCAGGTCTTGCCATAATCAGTTGTTTTATACAAACCGGGTTTATGATCGTTAAACTTATATCGAGTTGTTGCGATATATGCTGTGGCTTTATCAAATGGTGAAATTTCTATTGCATTGATCAAACATTCCTGCAAACCGGCAGGAGTTATATTTTGCCAGTGTACACCATTATCTTTTGTTATATAAACATATCCATCATCACTGCCCGTATAAATTACTCCTTTTTCAAATGGCGACTCAAGAACGTATGCAAGCGTACCATAATTTTCTGCACCAACAGCTTCGTTTGTATAAGGAACACCCGGCTTACCTTGTTTTTCTTTTTCATTTCTTGTAAGATCAGGTGATGCTTCTGTCCATGTTTTACCCATATCCGTTGTACGCAATAAATATTGTGAGCCATGATAAAAAACATTTGGCTCATGTTTGCTCCATATAATTGGTGCATTCCAGTTATACCGGTATTTCATATCTTTTGCGTCACGGGTTAAATACTGAATAGGTGCAGCCATAATATTTGTACGGGCCTTTGCTTTTGTATTTAAAACGTTGATGGTGCCCTGGTAACTTCCTCCTAAAACAAATTCCGGATCATCAGGATTAAATGCAAGAAAAGCACTTTCTCCACCGGCAGAAGAAGACCAATTTGTATTATCGATGCCACCACTACCGGGTGCACGGCTTGCAATTTTTACCGAACTATTATCTTGTTGCCCGCCATAAATATTATATGGAAACTGGTTGTCAACATTAATACGATAGAATTGTGCAGTAGGTTGATTATCCATACTGCTCCATGTTTTTCCCTGGTTAAATGTTATAGCCGAACCTCCATCATCTGAAATGATCATGTTGTTAGAATT
>JANOJO010000038.1:0-6391 GCA_031418795.1 Bacteroidota bacterium
GAATCCGTTTCTATTCAGTCTTCATTTACAGTAAAAGGGAAAACCACAACCGTGTTCAGCATTAAATAAACTGCATGTCGTTACGAGAATAAATATTCAACATCTTCTCTGGTCAACGATTTTACAAACGATGTATCATCGGCAATCAAATCTCTGGCTAATGCCCGCTTCTTTTCCTGCAGTTGAACAATTTTATCTTCAATCGTGTCTTTACAAATCATGCGGTATGCAAAAATATTTTTTTCCTGGCCAATGCGGTGCGTTCTGTCAATAGCCTGTTGTTCTACGGCAGGGTTCCACCAGGGGTCAACAATGTAAACATAGTCGGCAGCGGTAAGATTCAATCCCACGCCACCTGCTTTCAACGAAATTAAAAAAACACGTTTGCTGGTGTCATTCTGAAAACTTTGAATCGCTTTTTCTCTGTCAGGCGCCGATGTGCTGCCATCAAAATATTCATACGGCACACCTAATTTTTCCAACCGTTCTTTTATTAATGCCAGCATGCCGAGAAACTGCGAAAACACTAATGCTTTGTGGTCGCCGATATTTTCTGTAATCTCTCTTGTCAGTTCATCTAGTTTGATAGAATGGTTTTCAAATTTTTCATCTTCATTTAAAATTGCCGGCGAATCACAAATCTGCCGAAGCTTCATCAGGCCCTGCAAGATGGTGAGCTGTGATTTATTAATGCCCTGAGCTTCGATGGTACCAAGTATCTGGTTTCTGAAATCATTGCGGTACGCATCATAAATGCTGCGCTGCTCATCTTCCATTTCACAATACAGAATGGTTTCAGTTTTATCGGGCAGGTCTTTTGCCACCTGTTCTTTTGTACGGCGAAGTATAAATGGATAAAGAATTTTTTTCAGGTGATCTTTTCTTTCCTGCTCGCCAAATTTATCAATAGGGATAGCAAACTCCTGCCGGAAATATTCCATACTGCCCAGCATACCGGGATTTAAAAAATTCATTTGAGCATAAATGTCAAATGTATTATTCTGCAGCGGAGTACCACTCATGCAAAGCCGGTGTTTTGCATTTAATAAAGATGCGGCTCTTGTTACTTTGCTCGACGGGTTTTTTATTGACTGGCTTTCATCCAGCACTAAATAATCCAGATCCACCGTTACCAATAATTTTATATCGCTGCGCAATGTGCCGTAAGTGGTAATGATGACATCCGGTTTTTCAAGCGTTTCTTTATCCCTTGCCCTGGTGGCTCCATGATGAATATGGTAAGTAAGGTTTGGTGTAAATTTTTTTATTTCATTTTCCCAATTATAAATAAGCGTAGTGGGGCAAACAACTAATGATCTTAATTTGCCATGCTCCTTTTTATAATACTGCATAAATGAAAGTGCCTGCACAGTTTTTCCCAAACCCATATCATCTGCAAGTATGCCGCCCCATTTTACTTCGCTCAGATAATTTAACCATTGAAAGCCCGATACCTGGTAGGGTCTTAATACATCTTTTAAACCATTGATAGGTTCAATATCTTTTATCTTGTTAAACTCTTTCAGGTTTTCATACTTCGCTTCCAGTTGCATTACCAGTTCTGCTTCATCGCGGTTTTCATACAGTTCATCTATCACATTCAGATGGTAGCGGCTCAGCTTCAGTTGATTTGTTTTGCCCTCACCTACACGAAAGAGTAATGAATATTTTTTTATCCATTCTTCAGGCAAAATACCCAGTGTGCCATCGCCCAGTTGTACAAACTGCTGTTTATTTGCCAATGCTCTTTTTACTTCGGCCACTGTTACATGCTGGTCGCCAAAAATAATATCCACTTTTGCATCAAACCAATCTGTACTGTTGTTGATGAAAATTTTTGTGGTTGGCCTTGCCGTATTGAAACGGAAATTTTTCAATGCATCAAAACCAAACACCGGCGTCTTCATTTCCTTCATGGCATCTATAAACAAAAAAAACCAGTTGTTTTTTAAAACATCAGTTCCTTTCAATGCAAGCGAATGTGTTTCCTGCTGGTAAACAAAATTGCTGTGCAGGTTTTGCAGCTTATCAATAAACTCTTGCTCTGCTATTCTGTTTCGGTGTACGATGGTTACTTTATCACCGGCAGGCACTACTATTTCATCCCTGTCTCTTGCTTTTGTTTCGTAGCCCTTATAAATAAAGGTGGGTTGAAAAACCAGCCAGTCGCCTTTTTCTGCAAGAAATAAACTCACGTCTGGCTTTCCATCTTTTACTTCGTGCAGCAGGCTGCGGTCAAAATTTATTTTGTAATCTTTTGCAAGCGGCAATATTTGTTGTTGTAAAACAGCTGGCCATTCATCAGCAGCGTATTTTTTTATTCCTGTTGGTAAAAACTTTTCTGCCGCCTCCACTGCCGGCTGATCTTTCCAGGCAAACAACTGATGATTGTATAAATAAAACAGGGGCGATGGAGATTCGTTATCCTGCAGATTGAGTAAAATGCCGCCGGCTTTTACAGTTGTTTTTATTTCAAAAGAACTATTTGTTTTTGCAATATCAAATGAAGGACTGATGTCTTCTGCTGTTACAAGCAGCGGCTGCAGGTTGATTGTTTTGAATGCTTTGGTTTTTGCAAGCTGAAACAAAATTCCATTGGCGGATAATGCTGCAAATAATTTTTTAAGTTTTGGAAAAAAATATTCTCTTGCCAAACTGCGTGTATCGTCGGGCAGGTCATCTTCTTCCTGGTGAATGATATTTTCCCAAATACCGGAGAAGGGTGAGTTGCGGCTGATGTATTTACTGATTTCAGTTTCCTGCAATTTTCTTACAGATGAAAGAAGTTGCTTGTCTGTTTCAGAAAAATTATCCGCTTCCACATATTTAGTCAAATCCAGTTTTTCCACTTTGCCGGTAAACTTAGTTGTGCTTTCATCTGCTTCGCCGCTTACAGCATCAATTGTAAAGTATGGGTAATTTTTTTTATTAAAATTAATAACCACACCGAGGCGGTGAGTAAAAACAGCCGGGGCTGCCGGTTCTTCTTCTACCAGTACTTCTTCTTTTACATACACTGGCCGTGGAGCAGGTGCAGCCGGAGCATTTATTCTTTTAATATTTATATCCAGTACCCGTAAAAAAGGTTTGCCTTCTTTGTATGCAAATTCAAATTTTGCCGTAAGGTCATCGGTGAGAGAATAACCGTAGGCTTCCAGCAATTTATTTTTTTCTTTGTCCCAGTTGCGGATGCTGTCGAAATAATGCGGGCCATGAGCATTTAGCAGTTGCAAAAAAACAATCACCTTGGGCAAGCATAGCGGATGTTCTTCATCCACATAATTGCAACTGGTGTCAAAATTTTTTTCCTCGTTTTTTTTAATGATAACTGCAATCTGTTTTCCTTCCAGTTCTACTGTGGCTTTTACCATTTCTTCTTTTGCATATTCAATATTTACTTTTCCGGTACGCAAATATTCATCTGCTTCACTATATGTTTCCTGAGATGATAACATTTTGATTGTTTTTAAATCAATATGCTTCATCTTGGCAACAGTGTGCCGCTGGTCGTACAAAGTTTCGCCAGTCTTCAGCAGGTTTTTATCCAGCATTTCCTGCAGTTGAAAAAGCGATGCGGCTTCGTGGCGGCAAATATCGCCCAAGTTGTAAGGGCAACTGCAGCGAAGCGTTACATGCTGCGCTTCATTTATTTTTTGAATATAAACTTTGTAATAAGTGGCGTAGGTATCATCTTTTACACGAACCACGGCAGAGCCAAACAGGTTGTCGTACTCCACAAGTTCAACATAGCCGAAGGAATGAATTTTTTTTCCACGACGAATTACTTCATCGGTTCCATGGGTGTAAACATACTTGATAAGGTGCGGTAAGGCCATAATAGAATTTGCAATGGGCAATAAATATTTACGATTTGGACTTGCTTATTGCCTATTGTGTATTGCTTATTGAAAAAAGGTTAATCTGCAAAAATAAAGGAATGTGATTCTTGTTTTCTGTGATTAATTAATAAAATAAATATTTTATTAATCAGAAATAAATGGCAGAAAAATAAAGTATCTTGTAAAATTTTTTTGGCCTCACCTAACCTCTCCAAAGGAGAGGAACTGCACACAGCCCCTGCTTATTGAATTTGTATTATTGATTCGTAATACTTTTTATTTCACTATCAATTTTCCTTCTTCGTATTGCGGTAACACATTGGCGCCATCAGCAGTCAGGCAATAACGGATATCTTTTTCTAAACCAAAACCCATGAGGCGGTGATAATGTGAGGCATCATTTTTTTTCATAAAGCCAAACAAATCTTTTTCGGCATTATTATAAATCGTTTCGGCAAGATGTGACGAATCGCAATTGATGGAAAAATGTTTTCCTATTCTTGAAATAACTGCTCCGGCAAATAACATGTCTTCCATATTCACCCTGTCTTTCCATGCAGCACATCCAAGAATTACATTTTGTTTTGATTGCATAAGATGATTGCAAACAGAAGTAAGATTGGGAAAAGAGCCGGTAATAATTTCTTGGGCGCCTTTGTCAAGTGCCATATGAAGCAACCGTGTACCATTAGTAGTAGTAAGCACTAATGTTTTTCCGCCAATAAATTCTTTCGGATATTCAAATGGTGAATTGCCATGTACAAGTCCTTCTGCAATTTTTCCATCTCTTTCGCCGGCAGTAATGCAATCAATTTGTTTTCCCAATTCTATACAACGGCTTACGCTGTCAACAGGGATAACAGATTTTGCTCCGTTATATAAAGCAGTTGCGATAGTTGAAGTGGCACGAAGCACATCAATGATGACAACAATGCAGTTGCTTACATCATAAAGATGGAGTAATGCGGGGGAGATAGTGGTGTTGAGAGTTGGGTTGGTTTTATTCATTTGACAAATATAACAAAGGAAGGTTCTTTCAATAATTGATCTGTTGCTAACAAAGCTCACCCGAACATCAATATGAAAGAAATTAGCATAAAAAGAGAAATCCAGTGCTATTGCTTGAAACAAATAGTAAAACAGGAACGGGTAAGTTCGCAGGAATTTCATTATATTGTCTGATACCAGCAACTGATATCATCATTTATACGATTCTTAAAGCAATAAGAAAGATTTGAAAAAAAACTTCTATATAATTTTCTTACTTCCGCTATCCTGTTATTTTATAATTGCAGGTTGTGCAAAAGAATACAGCTACGAAGGGGGAAATAATCCAATTGTTATTGACACGATCCAATCACCAGCCCATGCTTATGTTTGCCCATCCTGTCCGGGCAATGATATTTTCCTGGAAAATAAATGGAGCCTCCTGGATGATACTTTACTGCGATGCGGAATTATTGATACTGCAATAGTAAGCCCGGAAAGAACTGGTTTTACTTTTTTTGGCCCTTCCTCCTGTTCAGAGGATACGGGAATTGTAATGACAATATTACTTGATACTATTCACCTGAACAGGGACTTAACAAATGTAACTTTCAGCCGCTCTGCTTTTTATTATTACGATAATGTGTTACATACTTACATTTATATGAGTGCCCAGCTCAGTCCTTTTACAGTAACACTTTTAAGTTATAATCATCAAACAAAACTAGCATGGGGCACTTTCAGTGGTTTCGCTTATAAAACCGGGGGCGGTGGCTCATCTATCCGTTCAGGAAAATTCAAAGTCAAATTACATTAACTTATTTTGATTAAATCTGGCTGACGCTTTTCTATGTTAAAGAAAAATGAGTCCGGAATATTTACATTAACCCCAAATGCATGTGGAATAATTGTTGTTGGGAAAAATTCTGTCTGCAGGAATTACCTGTAACCAAGTAACGCTTTCCATTTATCACTCACGGCATATTGTTTTATTACTTCGTTCCTTTTTACAATCAGCTTTTCAAGGTAAGCATTCAGGTAAAACTGGTTTACAAGTTTTCCCAAAAAACCATATGGCGTTTCAAAATTGATAATATCAATAATGATAGTCCCGTTTTTTGCAGTTTTAAAAAAATGTTCGTGGTGAAAAGAAATGAAATCTCCTTTAATCATTTTGTCTGTAAATTTTTCAAACAGTTTCATTTCAATAATCTTCGATGTAAAAAATCTTGTTTTAAAAAAATGTTTGGCTTTCCATGTCACTGTTTCGTCTTTATTTATCAGGCCGGAAGTAACCCCGGATATTGCCCGCTCTCCGGTTTCCTCCATTGATAATTTGTGCAGGCTGATATTGCGGCTGAGATCAAATACCCTTTCTACCGGTGCGGCAATAAATGTTGTAAGATGTATTGTAGGCATGAATAAGCAATTGAAGTATGAAATACGAGGTACGGAGTCTGAGGTTTGATAGAAACCCAACGTTTGTAAATCTGTTCTGACCTCTTGCCTCATTAACAAGAATCATGCAAAAGGGATCTTCACCACTTTTGCTTTCAGCAATTTAT
>JANOJO010000039.1:0-1965 GCA_031418795.1 Bacteroidota bacterium
GGCTCCATTATCAAACCACCTGTATTTACTCGTCTGAAAATATTAAACTTTACTTCAATAGGTGTTCCCGGATTAATGATATAAGCAGTTATTTGAGCTTCTTCAATTTGTCTTTGAAGGTTTCTTGGAAGTTCGTCAAATTTCATCCCATCCAGCTTTTTCAAAAATTCAAGACCAGTTAGTTTCAATGTTTTATTGATTACAAAATTTCTGATAGCACTTAACCTTTGCAGCCCGTCAACTACCAACCAATTATTGTTGTCTGTTCCGTCAAAATAAAAAGCCGGTAACGGGAATTTAATGAGTAAGGATTCAATTAAACGGCTTTGCTTTTCAGCTTTCCATAAATCATCTTTACGCTGAAAGTCGGGAAACAAATCAATCTCAACAGGATTTGCTTTCAATCTTTTTATCAGCAGATCAACAGTTAATGGTTTGGTTGAAATATCAATTTGCGATGGGTTGAATGGCTTTTCCATCAACACACCTGTGCTGATGTCCTCATATTCAACCTGCGGTTCGCTTACAATATTTAATTCTTCTTTCTCTTTCATTTTATCTTTTCAAAAGTTTGCAAAATTGCGATCTTCTGGTTTCAAATTTTCTGTCTGCTCGCGGTCTTGCCCATAAGCCGATACAAATATAAGACTGATGAGGGTACACCCCGGGATATAAGCAACAGCAATATTTTATTTTTTTGCTGCAACTTATATCTGTTCCTTAAACTCTTTCTATCCTTTCATCCACCTCAAATAAACTGGCAACCTGTTAATTTTTAAAAAAGGATATAATTCTTCTTTAGCGCCAAACCCTCCATAGAAAAAAGCAAGATTCCTGATATCGGAGCCTTCAAAGTCGAGAGTGAGGGGAGTACCGGCATGGTCTTTTATAAAAGCATCAATCAATGCATGAGATGCACCGTTGGTTTTGCCATCAGGATGATTGCCTACAAGAATATAGTAAGCTCTTTTATGTGAGTAAAAGAAAACACAGGAAGCAAGCAGTTGATTGTTTTTATTTAGCACTCCATAAGTTTCAGCTTTGTTATTACTCTTTAAAAATTCATATAGTTTTTTAAAGTTGATGAAATCTTCATTTGTAGTATTGCTTAGTTCTTTTAAAAATTCTTTATTCAGTTCAATAATCTCTTCGATGGCGACATCTTTCTTTACTGTACAGCCAGCCTGCACTGCTCTGTTTATATTTCTTTTATGATTATCCCTATAGCCATTAAAAAGTTCTGTGTAGTTTTTATTCAGAGGCAACACATAGTTGACTCTTGAATTCATATTGCCGGGCAATGGGCTGATATTATTGCCGCTGTTCAAAGAGATTTCAACCAATTTGAATTTGCCCGGGATCGTCTCAAGAAACATTTGTAAAATTTCCTGTCTAATATTTTTACCAAATACTCCAAGCGAAGCTGTAAATGCGGGCTGATATAAATAATGGAAACTGTATTTTTTATTCCATGTAAGTGGCATCACCGCTTCATAATCGTTTAGTACCAGGGCATCCCAATGCTTTGCCATCGCATCAAGGTAAAATGAATAGCCATAGATAAGTCCGTTGGGTGCATTATCAATACAGGCATCCCATTTCTGTTTGTCAATGTTTTGCTGGGTTAGATATTTTATTTGATGGCCCTCATTCATCAGAAATCAAGCTCCCGGTTTATTTTTTTCAGGTTGAAGTTTGTAATGTCAATGGAGAAAGAAATTCTTTTGGTGAATTTTTTATTTACCGGGTCGGATAGTAACAGGTTTTTAAATTCTTTGGAATAAAGCAGCGGTGCATAAATATTAACCGTTTTACTAAACAGCGAAAGTTGCAGCCCGGCTACATAAACAAATTTGCCATAACTGTTTTCTTTTTTCCACATGGCGCTGGTAGTACCCATATCCACGAATGCTTTTAGTGGAATGAAGGCAGGCAGGATGCCAGCGGGAAATGAAGTTGTCATGT
>JANOJO010000040.1:0-12317 GCA_031418795.1 Bacteroidota bacterium
CCCAATTCAAATTAATAAACAACAAACAATAATTATTAACTCGTCTTTCACCCCTTTAGGGGATGGGGGCGCAAAAAGAACAAACGATGAAAATTTTATTAGCAACATTAGCAACAACATTAGCCGCAACTTTATTTATTATTTCCTGCAAAAAAGATAAAGTAGAACAACCTGTAGCAGACCCCAAAGCATTTGCAGTAACAACCAGTGGCAGTATTACGACCGTAAAAAATTTACCTGCTGATACTATTATTGGCATAGCAGCTTCAGGTCAGCCTTATGGTGCAGGCAAGTATTCCTTCTTCAGTTTAGAAACCAAACAGTGGATACCCAATAGTGATTCAGCAACTACAAGATGGGATTTGGCTTTTGCGGGTACAACAATTCGTGTAAACAATCTTACAAGCGGTCCGGGTATCGGTGGTGCATTTGTATATGTAGGTACTTTTGATGCGCTTACTTCTGTACCTGTTGATTCAGTGTTCAAAACAGATAATCATCCAACTTCATATGCTATACCAAAAGGTTCTGGTAAAGGATGGTACACCTATGATGGGATCAACAACCTGCTTACTCCCATACCCGGTCGTGTTTTGGTTATCAAAACTGCCAGTGGAAAATATGCTAAGGTTGAAGTGTTGAATTATTATAAAGGAGCTGTTACACCTTCTGCCAGCGCAACAGATGCTGTAAAAATTAATGAGCAGCGTTACTATTCATTCCGGTTTACTTACCAGGGGAATGGTACAAAGAATTTTTAGCCTGCCCACCGAAGCTTCTTTATCTGAATGACTGGTAAATAAAATGAAAAGCGTAGCTGTGGTTGACAAGCTGAGTAGCCCTGATGAAACTTTAGTTGCGACGCTCCCTTGTACTGTAACAATTCTATTCGGCAATATTAAAGAAGCCTTATATAATCGGAGGCTCTAAAATTTCATATTCACCAGATGTTCCTACGGAACATTTAAATTCATATCTATTATTCGGCTACCCGCCATTCGTCCCTTTGGGACGATTCGTGGGTAGCTTGATATATCGGATCAAAGATTCGTTCCGTAGGAACGATTGGTGCTTTCATCAAAAAGAATTTGGAAAACCATTCAAGCCGTTTCAAATTGAGACGGCTTTTTGTTACAAATCCCCCGCCGCTTTTCCTTAACTTCGCTGACTTTTTATTAAAAGGAGTATGAGTGCTAAATACAAAGAATATTCAGGTTTAAATTTACCCGCAATAGGCCAGGAAATGCTTGCACAGTGGCAGGAAAATAAAGCTTTTGAAAAAAGTGTTTCATTAAGAGAAGGCGCTACTCCATTTGTTTTTTATGAAGGTCCGCCCAGCGCCAACGGTATGCCCGGTATTCATCATGTTATTTCAAGAACATTAAAGGATTTGGTTTGCCGCTACAAAACCATGAAAGGTTTCCAGGTAAAACGTAAAGGCGGTTGGGATACACATGGTTTGCCTATTGAGTTGGGCGTAGAAAAAGAATTAGGAATCACCAAAGAAGATATCGGCAAAAAAATATCTGTTGAAGACTATAACCAGAAATGCCGTGAGGCAGTACTACGGTATAAAGACAAATGGGATGACATAACCCGGAAAATGGGTTATTGGGTTGATTTGAATGATCCGTATATCACATACAAGAACGAATACATTGAAACAGTGTGGTGGCTTTTGAGTGAGTTGTATAAAAAAGGATTGTTGTATGAAAGTGTAAGCATTCAACCATACTCACCGGCGGCAGGTACAGGATTAAGTTCGCATGAATTAAATCAGCCGGGAACTTACAAGGATGTAAAGGACACAAGTTGTTTTACGATGTTTAAGGCCTCCCCAAACCCCTCCGAAGGAGGGGCTTACAAAAACCCCGGTATCAGTAAAATATTTTCTGCAATTGCAGAGTCTGGAAACCCTCCTTTGGAGGGTAGGGAGGCTGAAGTTTTTTTTCTTGCATGGACAACAACCCCATGGACTCTCCCTTCCAATCTCGGATTGACTGTAGGTGGAAACATAGATTATGTTTTGGTAAAAACTGTTAATCCTTATTTACACAATGAAATAAGTATTGTTCTTGCAAAAGCATTGCTCAGCAAATATTTCAAACCCGAAAATGAAAATGTTGATTTTGCAGAATATAAAAATGATGGAAAGAATCTTCCTTATAAAATATTGTCAGAATTTAAAGGAAAAGAAATTGAAGGTTGCGAATATGAGCAACTTCTTCCTTACGAAGCCAACTCATTAAAAGCAATTGAAGAAGAAACTCCCGGTGCTAAACCATTTCGTGTTTTAGTTGGAGATTTTGTAACAACTGAAGATGGTACGGGTATCGTTCACACTGCCCCTGCATTCGGCGCTGATGACTATAAAGTTGGTAAAAAATACAATATCGGAATTCTAACCATGGTTGATCGCCAGGGAAAATTTGTTGAGGGTATGGGGGAGTTCAGTAACCGCTATGTAAAAAATTATAAAGACGAAAAAGATTATGTAGATGTGAATGTGGACATAGCCGTAAAACTGAAAAAAGAAAACCGTGCTTTCAAAGTTGAGAAATACGAACACAGCTATCCGCATTGCTGGCGAACAGATAAACCCGTTTTATATTATCCGCTTGATGCATGGTTTATAAAAACCACAGCTATCAAAGACCGGATGGTGGAATTAAATAAAACCATTAACTGGAAACCAAAATCAACCGGCGAAGGAAGATTTGGTAACTGGTTGGAGAATATGGTTGACTGGAACCTCAGCCGTTCAAGATATTGGGGCACACCATTACCCATTTGGAAAACAGAAGATGGGGAAGAAGAAAAGTGCATTGGCAGTATTGAAGAACTTTATTCAGAAATTGAAAAGGCAAAACATCTCAATAAATCTGAAATCATAAATCGTAAATCCGAAATTGATTTACACAAGCCTTATGTTGATGACATCATCCTGGTTTCGCCAAAAGGTAAACCGATGAAAAGGGTACCTGATTTGATTGATGTTTGGTTTGACAGTGGCGCTATGCCTTATGCCCAATGGCATTTTCCATTTGAAAATAAAGAAACATTCAAACAATCATTTCCCGCAGATTTTATTGCCGAAGGCGTTGACCAAACTCGGGGATGGTTTTATACGCTTCATGCAATTGCTGCTCTTGTGTTTGATTCCGTTGCATATAAAACCTGTGTCTCAAACGGGTTGGTATTGGATAAGAACGGAAACAAGATGAGTAAACGACTCGGCAATGTGGTTGATCCGTTCAAGACGATTGAAACATTCGGGGCTGATGCTACAAGATGGTACCTTGTTACCAATGCATCGCCGTGGGATAATATGAAGTTTGACCTGGATGGAATAAAAGAAGTGCAGCGCAAATTCTTTGGAACACTTTATAACAGCTACCAGTTTTTTGCACTGTATGCAAATGTGGATGGCTTTGCTTTTAAAGAAAAATATATACCGCTGAATGAAAGACCCGAGATTGACCGCTGGATTCTTTCTTCATTGAATACAGTTGTAAAAAAAGCAACCGAATATATGGATGATTATGAGCCAACACAAGCCGGCCGTGTGGTAGAAGATTTTGTTGATGAGCATCTGAGCAACTGGTATGTACGTTTGTGCAGAAGAAGATTCTGGAAAGGCGAGTATGAGCAGGATAAAATTTGCGCTTATCAAACTTTATATGAGTGTTTGGAAACACTGTTCAGATTGATTGCACCCATTTCACCATTCTTCAGCGATGCTTTTTTCCAAAACCTGAATACAATTACCAAACGCTGCAATACTGAATCAATTCATCATGTTGATTTTCCTGTTGCTGATGAATCAGTAATTGACAAATTACTTGAAGAAAGAATGCAACTTGCACAGGATTCATCCTCATTAATATTATCATTGCGTAAAAAACAAAACATAAAAGTTCGTCAGCCATTACAGAAAGTTTTGATCCCGGTTTTATATCCTGCTATGAAAGAGCAATTACAAAAAGTGGAAGATTTGATAAAGGCAGAAGTGAATGTAAAAGAGATTAAATACCTGGATGCCGACAATACATTTATCAGCAAAAAAATAAAACCCAATTTTGTTGCTTTGGGTAAAAAATTAGGAGCAAAGATGAAAACAGTATCGGCTGCCCTTACTCAATTTACCCAGGAACAGATTGCCATGATGGAAAAAGATGGTCAATATAATTTGTCAGTTGATGGCGAAGCAATAATATTACAAACCGGCGATGTGGAAATAACGAGTGAAGATATTCCGGGCTGGTTAGTTGCAAATAAAGGAAACCTGACTGTAGCATTGGATGTTACCATTACCCCCGAACTGGAAAATGAGGGACATGCCCGTGAGTTTGTAAACAGGATTCAGAAAATAAGAAAAGACTCTGGATTTGATTTGACAGATAAGATTGTTGTAAAAGTATCTGCAAGTAATGGATTAAAAAATTCGTTGGTACAGTTTAACGCCTATATTTGCGCCGAAATTCTGGCTGATAAACTTGAAATTCTGCCGGAATTAAATGAAGGAACTGAAATTGAAGTGAATGATTTTCAACTAAAAGTAATTGTTTCAAAAAAAGCCTGAACCTATGGCTAATAAGAAAAAAACGATAGCTAAAAAGCCTGCCAAACCAGCGAAAAAAGTAGTTGCCAAAAAACCGGTTCCAAAAAAACCGGTAAAAAAAGCTGCTATAAAAAAACCTGCACCTAAAAAAGTAGTGAAACCCGCTGCAAAAAAAGTGGCGAAACCCATAAATAAAAAACCAGTGGTAAAAAAATCAGTGGTAAAAAAAGCAGCAAAGCCTGTTGCAAAAGCTGTGATTAAAAAACCTGTTGAAAAACCTGCACCACCCGCAGTTAAAAAGCCAATAATGCCTGAAACTAAATCCTTAGTAACCGTAAAACCAGCAATAAAAAAATCTGTAAAAAAAGAACCCCCAAAATCCGTAAAAGTTGTGATACCGAAAACAACAACAAAATCTGTAAAAAAATACGAGCCTGATTTTACCAAATCGGTTCTTGATGCACACTTGCAGCATGATCCCGGCATGCCCTCACAAAGGTATTCAGATGGGGATTTAAATGAATTCAGGGAACTTATTCAGAAAAAAATGGATGCTGCTAAAAAGGAGTTGAACTATCTGCAGGGATTAATTACAAGAAAAGATGAAAGTGGTGATTTGGATGAAGGCCGCTATATGACCATGGAAGATGGAAGTGTAAGTATGGAAAGAGAACAATTAAGCCAGATGGCAAGCCGTCAGATAACTTTCATTGATCATTTAGAAAAAGCCATGATGCGTATTGAAAATAAAACTTATGGCATCTGCCGTGTTACCGGAAAGTTGATTGACAAAGCAAGACTTAGAGCCGTGCCTCATGCCACACTGAGCATTGAAGCAAAACAAATGATGAATAAATAATTTTTAAAATATTTTTTTTGAAAAGCCTTCCAGCCGGGAGGCTTTTTTATGCAGTTTTCATTTTATAAAATATTTACCTGCTGTACTTAACTTTACAGCCAATACTTCAGTAATCATTATTCAGCAAAATGACAATTCATTTTTCTTACGAAAAAGGCAAAGTACTCCAGGGTTTGAGGTATCATTTCATTACCCGGCCGGAACTCAGGTTAATGATAATTCTTGTAAATGTTTTTGCTTTATTATCAGCCGCATTGTTTTATTTTAAAATCGTTACCCCACTTGCTTTCTTTATCGGTTCTGCACTTTGGTTTATGATGATGCTCAGTGTTTGGTTTTTTTTACCCGCAGTTATTTACCGGCGTACTGAAACATTTAAAGAAAGCTTTAGCATGAGTTTTGAAGAAGACATTTTTTCTTTAGGAACTGAACGGGGCTCCAGATCATGGCCGTGGCAGGCATTAACCACTTTTCAGGAAAGCCCTCATTTTTTTCATTTGTATTTTGACAGCCGATCTTTTTTCCTTGTTCCCAAAAGCGGGTGCAAAAGCAGCGAAGAGGTTTTTGAATTGAGAAAATTACTCAAAGAGAAAATAAAGAGGAAGTAAAACCCTCCCGACCTCCCTAAAGGGAGGCCATCAATTCACAGCCTAGTTTATTGAAATTGTTTTTATTTTTCAAAAGTAAAATAATCGGAGAAAAAAGTCTTTATGAATTTAGGGGTCTGTGAAAAGCAAGTCTTCCGCCTTTCGGCGGAGAGATTTAGAGGGGTAGTTATTACAATTCCTTTTCCATTTCCAAATGTGGTATCGTTAATTTAATAAACTCCCCACTGGTAACTTTATATCCCATTTTTTCAAAAAAAGAAACTGTGTTTTTGCGGGCATGCATGCACATTGTTTTATAGCCATGATCACGGGCAAGATTTTCTGCAAATACCATCAAAGCCCGGCCAATCCCCTTTCCCTGCAAACTATTTAATACTGCCATTTGCCTTAACTGCGACTTTTCAGAATTATTTTCAACTATCATACAGCATCCAAGCATTTCATCATCTTCAAAGGCAGCTATGAGCATATTATTTTTTTCTGAGGATAATTCTTCTTCACTGAAAGAAAGACCCAATGGTTTGCGTAAAATTTCATCACGCATTTTTACCATTTGCCTGTATTCGGGTGTATCATGATCAATTATTTTCAGAGCCATCAGTTGGTATTATTAATATTCAGAGAATTCAATTTACAACTTATATTAATACTACCAATTGTTTGATTTTATATTTTTATATACTGACCCTGGTCAGTACCTTCATTGTCAGAGTTTTTTGGCTTACAATAAAAAATGCTTTCAAATGCGGTGGTTAACTCAAAATTTCTATTTTTGCACCCATATTTAACTAAACTATCTCATCATGTCAGACATTGCATCAAGAGTAAAGAAAATTATCGTTGACAAATTAGGTGTTGACGAAGCAGAAGTAACTAACGAAGCCTCCTTCACTAATGATTTGGGTGCCGATTCATTGGACACCGTAGAACTGATTATGGAATTTGAAAAAGAATTCAATATTTCTATTCCTGACGAGCAGGCTGAAACCATCACTACCGTTGGCCAGGCAATTGCTTACCTCGATGAAAACGCAAAATAATATTTCAATCCGCCTCAGGCGGGAATAGAAATGCCTGCTCTAAAGGAGTCCTTCTGACCTGCCGGCAGGTAATAAAATGCACTCCGCCTTCTGACTGTAGTACAGGGAAGGCGGTTTTACTTGTACTAATGCCCGCTATCTGTATCTTTAATTTTAAATTACCGCAGTCTTTATGGAATTAAAAAGAGTTGTAGTAACTGGATTAGGCGCAATAACACCAATTGGTAATACTTTGGATGAATATTGGAACGGATTAATCAATGGTGTTCCGGGTGCCAATATGATAACTCTTTTTGATGCTGCAAAATTTAAAACCCGCTTTGCTTGTGAAATAAAGGGGTTTGAACCCACTGCATTTCTTGAAAGAAAGGATGCCAGAAAACTTGACCGCTTTACTCAAATTGCATTAGTTGCCAGTGATGAAGCGGTGAAAGATGCAGGAATTACAAAAGAAAACGTAAATACTGACAGGGTAGGTGTTGTATTTGCAAGTGGTATCGGCGGTTTAGTTTCTTTTCAGGAAGAGGTAATAAATTTTGCAAAAGGAGATGGCACTCCACGCTTCAATCCATATTTTATACCTAAAATGATTTTGGATATTGCTGCCGGGCATATTTCTATGCGGCATGGTTTCCGCGGGCCAAATTTTGCAGTAGTAAGTGCCTGCGCATCCAGCACCAATGCTATAATGGAAGCATACAATCTTCTTCGCCTGGGAATGGCAGATGTAATATTAACAGGTGGCGCTGAAAGTGTGATCAGCGAAGCAGGTGTTGGTGGATTTAATGCCATGAAAGCATTGAGTGAAAGAAATGATGATGAGAAAACTGCCAGCCGCCCTTATGATAAAGACCGCGATGGATTTGTAATGGGCGAAGGTGCCGGAGCAGTTATTTTGGAAGAGTTGGAACATGCTTTGGCAAGAGGTGCAAAAATATATTGCGAAATTGGAGGTTGTGGCGCTACTGCCGATGCACATCATATAACAGCACCTCATCCTGAAGGGCTGGGTGCAAAAAATGTAATGCATGCTGCACTGGCAGATGCAGGCATGACTCCCGGCGATATTGATTATATCAATACACACGGTACATCCACACCTCTGGGTGATGTGGCAGAGGTAAAAGCCATCATGGCTGTCTTTGGTGAGCATGCTTTCAACTTAAACATCGGCGCTACTAAATCCATGACGGGTCATTGCCTGGGTGCTGCCGGTGCTATTGAAGCCATCGCCTGTATAAAAGCTGTGGTACATGATTTAGTTCCACCTACAATAAATCATTTTACAGATGATCCGGAATTGGATCCACGGCTAAATTTTACTTTTCTTAAAGCACAGCAGCGAACTGTAAATGCAGCGTTGAGCAATACTTTTGGATTTGGCGGCCATAATGCTTGTGTGATTGTGAAAAAATACAGGGGGTAAAATTCCAAATAGGAAATTCCAAATTCCAGATTCCGTCAGTTGTTACGTCGTTACAATGATATTTTTTGAATGATTGTTCTTATTGGAATTTGGAATTTTTTTATTTGTGATTTTTTATTTATCCATTCCTTCATCACCGAAAATTTCGTAGCTTTCTCCCCGTGGATTTTTTTAAAAATTTTTTTAAAGAGAATATTGGGGCTTCCTTCAAGAAGCAGTTAAAAAATGTGCTGGGCTTTGGCCCGGACAATCTTTCGCTTTACCGGGCAGCGCTTACTCACCGATCAATCAGGGAAAATGCTGATGAGAATAATGAACGACTCGAATATCTCGGCGATGCAGTTCTCAGTGCATTAGTAGCAGATTATCTTTTCAAACGTTATCCATATCGTGAAGAAGGTTTTCTTACCGAGATGCGGAGTAAAATGGTAAACCGGCAGCAGCTAAATGATATTGCACTTCGCATGGGAATAAAAAAAATTACACTTTATAATAAATCGGACGGTGCCTTAAAAGCCAGCCAGATTTTTGGCAATACATTAGAAGCACTTGTTGGCGCTATTTATCTGGACCGTGGGTATAAAAAAACAGCTAAATGGGTAGCAGAAAGGATAATCATGCCGCACATGTTTGTAGATGATCTTGAAATTCTTGAGATCAACCATAAAAATAAATTGTATGGATGGGCAAATAAAAATGGCAAAGTCCTGGAGTTTGAAACCATTGATGAAAGAATTGAAAACGGCCGCCGCCTGTTTACCATTGCTGCTGTAATTGATGGATCAAAAATTGCCGAAGGAAAAGCGTTCAATAAAAAAGATGCTTCACAAATAGCCGCACAATCTGCCGTGGTAATTATGGGAATAATTAATAGTGATTCAATTGTTTCTTCTGAAGATGGCAAATGATTTTTTTACTCAGCAGATTTGTTTATAGATTGACACAACTCAATCAACACCCCATTCGTATTTTTTGGATGCAGAAAACAAACTAATTTATTATCAGCCCCCGGTTTAGGTTTTTCGTTTAACAAAATAAAACCTTCATTTTTTAACCGCTCCATTTCTTGTTCAATATTTTCCACTTCAAAAGCTATATGATGCAGCCCTTCGCCTTTTTTTTCTATAAACCGGGCAATGATTCCATCCGGCTCAATACTTTCTAAAAGTTCAATCTTTGTTTCTCCTTTTATAAAAAAAGCAGTTGTTACCTGTTCGCTTTCTACCAATTCAGTTTTATAGCACTCGCTATTCAACAATTTTTCAAATAAAGGAATTGATTGATCTAAACTTTTTACAGCAATGCCAATATGCTCTGCTTTTTGCATGATTGTTTGTTTATATTTTGAGTGGCTTTACGATTTTGGTAAAATTACCCTTTAACCCTCAAAATAGACTTTTGAATCGTCTTGTTTGAGGTATTTTTGTATTTGCTTGAAACGAAAATTTTAGACACATGTTAAAACTCCCGATATATTTAGATCATAATGCCACAACCCCCTGCGACCCGCGGGTTGTGGAAGCAATGATTCCTTATTTCACCACCAGTTTTGGAAATGCTGCAAGCCGCAACCATCCTTTTGGCTGGCAGGCAGAAGAGGCTGTTGATATTGCCCGTGAGAAAGTAGCCAAATTGATTGGCGCTGATCCCAAAGAAATAATTTTTACCTCAGGCGCTACTGAAGGTGATAATCTTGCCATCAAAGGTGTGTTTGAAATGTATGCCAGTAAAGGCAATCATATCATCACCTGCAATATTGAGCACAAAGCTGTATTGGATACCTGCAAGCATATAGAAAAAGAAGGTGGCGAAGTAACCTATCTTAAATCTACTCCTGAAGGTTTAATTGATTTGAATGAACTGGAAGCGGCTATCAGGCCAACTACAATACTTATCGCTATCATGTATGCCAATAATGAAATTGGTACTGTGATGCCGATGAAAGAAATAAGTGCCATTGCAAAAAAACATGGTGTACTGGTTTTTACTGATGCTACGCAAGCTGTAGGAAAAATTCCTGTTGATGTAAATAAAGATGGAATTGATTTGCTTGCCATGACTGCGCATAAAATGTATGGCCCCAAAGGTGTGGGTGCATTGTATGTACGCCGGAAAAATCCAAGAGTAAAAGTAACGGCACAAATGGATGGCGGCGGACATGAAAGAGGAATGCGCAGTGGTACATTAAACGTACCCGGCATAGTTGGTTTTGGAAAAGCATGTGAACTGGCGATGAATGAAATGGATGCCGATGCAAAAAGATTAAGTGTATTAAGAGATAAATTAGAAACTAACCTGATGACTCTTGAAGAAACATACATAAACGGAAGTCAGCAATACAGGTTGCCGCATGTAACCAATATTTCTTTCAAACATGTGGAAGGCGAAGGATTACTGATGGGTTTTAATAAAGACATTGCACTTTCATCTGGTTCAGCCTGTACCTCTGCATCGCTGGAGCCATCTTATGTTTTAAAAGCATTAGGACTGGGCGATGATCTTGCACACAGTTCACTTCGTTTCGGGCTGGGAAGATTTACAACGGAAGATCAAATTGATTACACCGTAGAAGCTGTAACGAAAACAGTAAATAAATTAAGAGAAATGAGTCCGCTTTGGGAAATGTACAAGGAGGGAATTGATTTGAATACGATTGAATGGGCGCATCATTAAAATAACTGTGAAGTGTGAAGTACGATGTACGAAGTTGCCTCACACTTTTAAAAAAGCCTTTTACTTCGTACCTTTAACTTCTAAATTGAACTTATATGTCATACTCAGAAAAAGTACTCGGACACTATCAGAATCCGAAAAATGTAGGGACACTGGATAAAACAAAATCTAATGTGGGTACTGGCCTTGTTGGCGCACCAGAATGCGGCGATGTTATGCGCCTGCAAATTGAAGTGGATAAAGCAACCGGCATGATTAAAGATGCAAAATTTAAAACCTTTGGTTGTGGTTCAGCTATTGCCTCATCATCTTTGGCTACTGAATGGCTCAAAGGAAAATCAATAGATGAAGCGATGACGATTGACAATATGACGATAGTGGAAGAATTAAATCTTCCTCCGGTAAAAATTCACTGCTCAGTGCTGGCAGAAGATGCAATAAAAGCCGCCGTAAACGATTATCGTCAAAAAAATGGCATGCCCGAACTGAAGTTTGAGGAGAGTGTAGTTCATTAAAAAGCCCCTCCAAGCTCTCCCCGAAGGGGAGGCTTTAGAACCCTAAAGTCTTAAACTTTTCTTTGAGTAGCAATAACTCCATAGTGTCAGAATCTAAGAACCCTCCTTCGGAGGGCAGGGAGGCCAATTGTATTTATATAAGTGATAAAGCAAAAGTCAAAGTACAACAACTGATGGCTGATGCAGGAGTTACTGACGACTCTTCTTATTTTTTAAGAGTGGGTGTTGTAGGTGGCGGTTGCTCAGGCCTTAGTTACAAATTAGATTTTGACAACGAATCAAAACCCATGGACCAGGTTTTTGAAGACAATGGAATAAAAGTGGTGACTGATCTTAAAAGTTTTTTATACCTGGTAAATACTACGCTTGATTTTTCTGATGGATTAAATGGGAAAGGATTTTATTTCAGTAATCCGAATGCCAGCCGTACTTGTGGCTGCGGCGAAAGTTTTGCAGTGTAAAAATCTCAGAAAGAAAACTCAGTATTCAGAAGTGGCGAATAGAGCTGATTCGTTTGCAGAGGTAATTGTTCAAATCTCCCGGAAACATTTTTAAAGCCAGTAGCCCGCATATCAACAGGGTCAACAAACCAATATTCTTTTACCCCACAGGCTTCATAATTTTTTAGTTTTTCA
>JANOJO010000041.1:0-5680 GCA_031418795.1 Bacteroidota bacterium
TTTTGAAACCGGCAATATTGAGTTTATTGAATTCTGGTTGCAGGATCCGTTTATCAGAAAACCATCCAGTACCGGAGGCGAACTTTATTTTAACCTTGGAAATATTTCTGAAGATATTTTAAAAGATGGCAAGCGTTTATATGAAAATGGTTTGCCCACTCAAAAGAATCCGACTCTGCCTGTTGACAATAACACCGTTTGGGGAAGAGCTCCATCCAATCCTATTCAGGTAACCAATGCATTCAGCAACGATCCTGTTGACAGACCTTTTCAGGATGTGGGGTATGACGGACTTCCGGATTCATTGGAGAAAACCAAGCAGGCAGCGTATATAAATAATCTGAGCGCAAATTTTGGAACAGGCTCTGCTGTTTATCAAAAAGCAAATATTGATCCTTCGGGTGATAATTTTAAAAACTACCGTGACCCTTCTTACGACCAGCCGTTTGCCGGCATTTTACAACGTTATAAAGATGTAAACAATCCGCATGGCAACTCACCAATTTCTGATAACAATACTCAATACATTAATGCTTATACACTTTATCCTGACCAGGAAGAACTGAACCGTGATAATACATTGAATGAAGTGGAAGAATATTTTCAATACCGGGTGGATGTAAAACCCAATATGCAGGTGGGCACAAATTTTATAACTGATAAAAGAGTAGTGGATGCAAGGCTTGCTGATGGAGGCACAAGGCCGGAAACATGGTATCTGTTCCGTATTCCCATTACACAGTATCAAAATAAAGTGGGAAATATTCCTGACTTTAAATCCATTCGTTTCATCCGTATGTTTCTTACTGGTTTTGAAGATACTGTTGTGGCCCGCTTTGGAAAATTAGAATTGATACGCAACCAATGGCGCCGGTTTAACAATGAAATTGATACTTCAGGAATATTTAAAATTTTACCAGCCAATAACCCTACGGTGGTGGATGTGCTTGCTGTGAATGTGGAAGAAAACGATCAGCGGCAGCCGATAAATTATGTGCAGCCTCCGGGCATAGAACGTCAGCAGCTATTGAGCAATAATAATGTACCCCTGTTGCAGAATGAACAATCACTCAGTCTGAAGTTGAATAACCTTTTGGAAAAAACCACCCGTGGTGTTTTCAAAACAATGAATCTTGATCTGCGCCAGTATGGACGCCTGTCCATGTTTGTTCATGCTGAAGAAGTATTGTTCCAGGGATTTATTAAGGATAAAGATTTGAATGCAGTGATCAGAATTGGAAATGATTTTGTAAGCAATTATTATGAAATAAGAATTCCATTGAACATTACACCCTGGGGCGCTACTGATTCTTTGGCTATATGGCCGGTAGAAAACAATTTGGATTTTGATATTCAGGAATTGGTTCGGTTAAAAAACAGGAGGAATAAAAGCGGTGTTTCAGTAGCTCAGTATTATAGTGAACTTATTGATGGTAAAAAATTTGCAATCATTGGCAATCCTAATCTTGGAGAAGTAAGGGGCATGCTGATGGCAGTGGAGAATACAAAGATTGAACCCATCACTGCCGAGGTCTGGTTTAATGAACTTCGTTTATCGCAGTTGGATGAAAAAGGTGGATGGGCTGCACTGGGTCGTATAGATTTTACCGGCGCCGATTTATTTAACCTCAGCATTTCTGCCAATGCAAGAAGCTCTGGCTTTGGTACATTGGAGCAGCGGGTGAACGAACGAAGCAAAGAAGATTTTTTCCAATTTGATATTTCTGCAAATATTGATGCGGGAAAATTATTGCCGAAGAAAGCAAATATTCAACTACCAATTTATGCGGGCATCAGCCGCACCAGCGCATCGCCGGAATATGATCCGTATGAATTAGATACAAGGTTAAAAGATAAACTGAGAGAAAATCCGAAAGAGAAAAGAGATTCAATAAAAAGAGAGGCCGTTGATCTTACCACCATTAAAACCATTACACTTACCAATGCAAAAGTGAACAGGGTGGGCAATAAAAAATCGAAGCCCTGGGATATTTCAAATCTTGATTTTAATTATTCTTATACTAAAATTGAAAAGAAGAACCCGCTGATAGATCATGATGAAATGGAAAGAACAAGGGGAGCCATTGCATATAATTTTGCACCGCAGCCAAAATATATTGAACCGTTTAAACGATTGGTGAAGTCAAAATCAAAATGGCTCTCGTTTATCAGAGATTTTAATTTCAATTATAAACCGTCACAGGTTTCTGTAAAAGCAGATGTGTTCCGTCAACTCGGTGCATTGCTGCCAAAAAATGTGGGCGGCGGGCCGTATAAAATTCCTGAGAGTTTTGATAAATACTTTACGTTCGACAGGTACTATATTTTCCGTTGGGATCTTACCCGGTCAATTAATCTTGATTTCAGCGCTATCAATAATGCAAGGATTGATGAACCCGTTGGAAGAATTGATACCAAAGAGAAAAAAGATATAGTAAGTAAAAATTTTTTTAAAGGCGGAAGAAATACCCGCTACCACCAGGAAGCAAATTTCACTTATAATTTTCCCACCAATAAATTTCCGCTGCTGGACTGGACTACCCTCCGTGCAAGTTACAGAGCAGAGTATGATTGGGTAGGCGCTTCGTTGCTTGCCAAAGATCTTGGAAATGTGGTAACCAATGGACATACGAAAAGTGTAAATGGAGAATTCAATTTTGATCAGCTTTATAATAAGTCAAAATTTTTAAGAGCCGTTTATAGTACTGCACGGCCGGCTCCAAAAGAAAATAATACTGATGTAAAGAAGAAAAGTTCTAAAAATACTGTGCAGAAAAAAACAACAACTGATTCACTTTCAAAAAAGCAAGCAAAAAAATTAACTAAAGCAGAAAAAAAATTATTAAAGATTGAAAAAAGAAATCTGCGCAAAAACAAAGTACCTGAAGTAGGTGGCATCATAAAAGGGTTTGCAAAACTTGTTACCTCTGTGAAGCAGGTAGGCGTGCAATACACAGAAACGGCGGGTACCAGTCTGCCGGGTTATCTTGACAGTACAAAAGTATTGGGTCAAAACTTCAGAAGTATGCAACCGGGTTTTGGTTTTATTCTCGGATATCAGCCAGATACAAACTGGGTTAATCAAAAAGGCAGAAGCGGATTGCTTACGCATGATGCTATTTTCAATGCGCTTATTCAACAGCGGTACGATCAAAAATTAAACATCACTGCGCAGGTAAGCCCTGTTCGTGATTTCAATATTGATTTGAATCTTGATAAAACATATAATAAAAATTACAGCGAACTTTATAAAGACACATCAGGGTTGGCAACAGGTGGTGAACTTACCCGTCTTAATCCTTATGCATTAGGCAGCTTCAGCATCAGTTATATTTCTTATCAAACTTTATTTACCAAATTTGATCCTAACCTGGTAACAGAAACATTTAAACAATTTGAAGCTAACAGGGTTTTGCTTTCATCAAAACTTGGCAACCTGAATAAATATAATGGCGCTAATCCCACACCCGGTGCAGATGGTTATTACCAGGGCTATGGCCGCTATGCTCAGGATGTAATTATTCCTTCCTTCATTGCAGCCTACACTAAAAAAGATCCGTTGAGTGTGAGCTTAGTTAAAAATTCTAATTCGAACTTAAGAGATAATCCATTTAAAGGATTGGTGCCAAAACCAAACTGGAGTGTTACTTATAACGGTCTTAGTCGTGTAAAAGGATTGGAAAAAATATTTACTAATGTTGTCATCCGGCATGGATACAGAAGCACCCTGAGCATGAATAGTTTTAACTCAGCACTTTTCTTTGAAGATCCATTGCGCTATGGTTTCCCTTCGTTTATTGATACGCTTACCAATAACTATGTTCCGTATTTCTTAATACCCAATATTACAATCAGTGAAGAGTTCAGTCCTTTATTTTCTATTGATGTTACATTCACCAACCAGTTAACCTTGCGGGTAGAGCATAGAAGAACAAGACAACTCAGTTTGAGTTTGATAGATTATCAACTGGCGGAAAACAGATCTACTGAATTAACCATTGGCGCAGACTGGCGGGTAAAAGGAATGCCATTAATAAAAAAGATTGGCAAAATGAAATTGGATAATGACGTTACATTTAAACTTGATGTAAGTGTTCGTGATGATGCTACGGCCAACAGTAAGCTGGATCAAAATTCATCGTTTGGAACTGCAGGACAAAAAGTAATACGCATCAATCCCACAATAGACTATGTAATCAATAGCCGCATAAGAGCTCAATTCTTTTATGAGCTGAACAAAAACATCCCCAAGATTAATACCAGTGCACCCATTACAAACATAAGGGCAGGAGTGAATCTGAGAATTTCTTTAGCACAGTAGTAGTTGTGAGTAGTGAGTCGGGAGTCTGGAGTTGTGAGTTGTGAGTTGTGAGTCGTGAGTCGTGAGTCGAGAAATTTTTGTAGTTGTAAAGATAAAGTATCAGGAATTTATTTCTCATAGCTCGTAGCTAAAAGCTAACGGCTAATAGCTAATAGCTCTCTCTCACTTTACCTTCTTAAACATCATCACATAACCACAGAGATTCTTTTTCTTTTGTTTGTTTACCTGAACAGGTTTCATCATGTGAAATTCGGAGAAGCGGGGCTGGTAAGCGTAGGAAATAATATTGCCATCAATATCGCCCCATTTTTTTTGCTGATAAATTACCTGCTTTTCATTCCAGTCAAACATTCTTACTTCATAAAGCCTGCTGGTATAATCTCCGATAAAAACAAATTGGTAAAGGCTGCCCTGGTTTAGCGGAACAATCACGGGCATTTCAAATTCGCTTTCCATAGTTATGGATGCTTCCTTCATCAATATAAAACCATCTGCTGAAAAAAGTGTTTTGAGACTGTCCACCTGCTTAGCTATCAATAAATCTTCGCAGGATTTTACTTTTATCACATTGGATTGTGAAAAAGTTGAGGTTACTAAAAACAGGAAGATAAAAGATATCAGGTACGGTTTTTTCATTAGGGTTCTTCTAAGTAGGTATTGAAACATCATAAAAGTAAAATCAATTATCCTGTGATTTAAACATTTGATAAAGAATCTTTATCACCGGGTATTTCTGCCAGGTGAAATTACTCTTCTATAAGGTTGGGGATTGAGGGAAAAGGATTCGTAGATTTCTTAAGGTGGGTATGCAAAGACAGTAAATTTTATCTGAATTACATAAGCATTAGGGAATAGTTGACCGTAGTCAAATCATTGCCTGTTAAAATAGATTCCATCGGCCTGCCGTGTACAGGTAATTACAAGATCATTAATGCAAACATGGGCAGGCAGGCTGGTGCAGTAATAAATCACACCGGCCACATCTTCCGCAGTAAGCGGTTTCAATCCATCATAAATTTTTTTAGCTGTTACTTCATCCCCTTTAAATCGTACTAATGAAAATTCTGTTTCCGCAGCACCGGGGTGAATGGCCGTTACTTTTATATTGTGTTTTAATAAATCAATCCGCATAGAGTGGGAGAGGGTATCCACCGCTACTTTGCTGGCACAGTAAACATTTCCCTTTTCATAAACATCTTTACCAGCAACAGATCCCATATTGATGATATGCGGCTGCTTGCTTTTTTTTAATAACGGAAGCGCAGCCTTTGTTACATAAATCAATCCTTTCAGGTTGGTATCAATCATCGTATCCCAATCATCCATATTTCCTTCATCAAAAAAATCACGACCCAGCGC
>JANOJO010000042.1:0-1919 GCA_031418795.1 Bacteroidota bacterium
GTTTATGGTCATTATAATTACAGTCTTACTACCATGAACAATGCCGACAGGGGGCCAGGTATTGGTAACCGTGCAGCGGGCTTTACAATTGGAAAATATTTTACTAATAAAAAGATTGTGATTGATACGAGGAATAAGTAAATCACATTTTTAACACTACTGCATTTCAAATACCTCCTCGTTTTCTTTCTTCTGGTATTGAATTTGCCTTGAACTGCCGAATATCTACTTTTGCAAACTAAAGCCCTGTTTCTGAAGCGATTTAAAAAAATAATAAAATGGATTTTGCTGTCATTATTGTGCATCATCATTGCTGCAATATTAGTGGTCAGTTCAGATTGGGGCCAGAATTATCTTATAAAAAGAGTAAGTGCCAAACTCTCAAGAAATCTAAACGTTAAGTTTGAAATAAAACATGTCAGTTTCTCCTTTTTCAATAAAATGAATATGGAAGGTGTGCTGGTGGAAGATAGAAAAAAAGACACCCTTCTTTATGCAGGCAATATGCAGGTAAGAATTACTGATTGGTTTTTCTTTAAAAACAAAGCTGAATTAAAATTTGTAAGCCTCCATGATGCAATCATAAATCTTAAGCGTACTGATTCTGTATGGAACTATAAATTTATCCTGGATTATTTTTTCAGTGGCTCTTCATCCGGCAATAAAAAAGGCAGAGCTATTGATCTGAAAAAACTTGAACTAAAAAATATCTCTTTTTCCCAAATAGATGAATGGCGTGGAGAAAACATGCTGCTGAAACTAAAAGCACTCGACCTTGATGGAAGGGAATTAAATTTCCTGACAAAACAAGTAAACATCAATTCGATTGTTCTTTCAGACCCGCTATTTGAATTAAAAAATTATACAGGACTTCGTCCAAAATCAGTTGCTATAAGCCCGGTGACCGAATCAGTTACTGAAATTATGATTGATTCTTTACTGAAATGGAATAGAGCAGGATGGAATGTGCATATAGATAAATTGAAAATTGAGAATGGTATTTTCAGAAATGAAAAACAATCAATCACTCCTTATCATACTTATTTTGATGGCAGGCATATTGATTTTTCTTCTATCAACGGCGATTTTGAAAATATAAACTGGATAAAAGATACGGTGACAGCAAAATTGAATTTACAGACAAAAGAAAGAAGCGGTTTCGAAGTAAAATCCATGGTGGCAGATATAAGGATGACCCCGCAGGGAATGGCTTTTAAAAACCTGGATATTAAAACCAATAAAAGCATTATTCGGAATTCATTCAGTATGAGCTACACGGATATGAGTGAGCTGAACGATTTCATTAATAAAGTAAAAATGACTGCAAGTTTTGACAACTCAGTTATAGATAGTGATGATATTGCTTTTTTTGCCCCTGAACTCAGTAAATGGAAAAAGAAAATAACAGTAAGTGGAAATGCCCGTGGCACGGTAGAAGATCTTTTTGGAAGCAAGATGAACATCCTTGCCGGGAGAAATACAATTTTAAATGGAGATATCAGTTTGGTAGGTTTACCGGATATCTACAGAACGTTTATTGATTTTAAAGCCGATAATTTTCAAACAACCTATAATGATGCAACCACTTTTATACCTGCATTAAAAAAAATCACTACGCCGCGGTTGCAGAGTATTACTAATTTAAACTTTAAAGGAAACTTTACCGGCTTTCTTCGTGACTTTGTAACCTTTGGTACCCTGCACACCAACCTGGGCACTGTTACCAGCGATTTGAACATGAAACTGCCCGAGGGTAAAGAACCAATTTATTCCGGCAACATTGCATCTTCCAATTTCAACCTCGGAGCTTTTATCAATGAAAATAAAATAGGAACCATATCATTCAGCGGTCAGCTTAAAGGCAGAGGAATAAACTGGAATTCGCTGGGTGCAGAAATGGATATGAATATTCAGCACCT
>JANOJO010000043.1:0-5310 GCA_031418795.1 Bacteroidota bacterium
AGGTAGGGTAAATTATCTGCAGGCATGTAGTAGCCAAGTTTCAAAATCAATTCTCTTGCTACCGTGTCTTGTGTTTTTGCAACCAGGCACATCAGCAAAGAAATCAATAACAGGAATCCGAATTTATTTTTTAGTGGTTTCTTCATGATCAGTTAAAGTTTTATAAATTGAAATAACCGGAAAAATTCTTGCAAAAAATGTAATGATAAGTAAAGCGCCGGCAAGTGAACCAAACGCAATAGCCCATTCCTGCCAACTGGGGAAGTAGTGTTTGTATTTTTCAGGTGCATCATGCATTGGCAAAAAAGGGTGAAGCAAGGTTGGAGTTACTATTAAATATCTCTTGAACCAGGCGCCAACTACTACCATAACAGCAGCTATAAACATAGGCAATGGCTTTCTTCCCTTTTTATTTATCAATATTAAAATCGGGATTATCATTCCCACAAAAAACGCAAACCAGAATAGCGGCGCAAATTCACCGGTAAACAAAGTAGTGAGATGTATCTCTTCTGGTTTTTTCATTTTAAAAGCGGGTACCAGGTATTCATTTACATTAAAATATAAATACAACAGAGCCAGCATCACCAATATTTTTCCCATTTTATCGAAATGCAGTTCAGTAATATATTTTTCCAGTTTATATACCCTGCGAAAAACATACATAGCTATCACAACACCGCCTGCACCTACAAGAAATGCACCTGAAACAAAATAAGCGCCAAAATTTGTACTGTCCCATCCGGGTCTGTATGTAGTAGCAAATAACCAGGAGGTAACTGTGTGTATGCAAAATGCTACCGGGATTATTATAATACAAAGTATAGTAATAGATCTATTCCTTATTTTTTCCTGTGCGTCTGTTCCTTTCCAGAAAGAGCCCAGCCACCTGTATAGTTTTGAAAATGGTTTACCCAGTTTTTCTTTTGCCCTGATCATTATTTTTAAATCCGGCAGCAACGTGATGTATAATAAAAAAAGACTGATACAGAAATATGTACCAATAACAACCACATCCCACATGATAGGTGACTGGAGCCGGCCATGTGTAAATAAATTAACCAGGCGTTCCGGGCGGCCCATATCTACTATTATTATTAAAGAAGCAAATGTGATTGCTGAAACTGCAATCATTTCAGAAATCCGTGTTAATGGAGTACGCCATTTTACATCTGTTAACCGGAATATTGCAGTAATTAATGAACCCACCAGACTGATAGCAACAAAGAAAACAAAATTGGAAATATAAATTCCCCAGGATGCATAGTCACCCATATTAGTTACTACCAGGCCATTTTTTAATTGCAGAAAATATGCATATGCACCAATCAGACAAATTATAATTAAAGAGCCGGTCCATATCTTTCCCCTGCGTCCGAATTTTTGTGGCAACAAGTCCTGGATAACCTGATCAGAATTAAGTGTGTTTTGATTTTCCACGATTAAGTTTTTTATGATTTTGATTTTGCTTCTTCTTCAATTTTCAATCCTTCTTCAAATTTGAAATTCCTGTTTACAGGGGGCAGATAATAAACACTTGGCTTGGTACCCAGGTCCTCCATCAACCTGTACCCGGCTTTATCACGGATCAAATCACTAAAGCGAAATGTTTCTGCACCATTAGTTACTGAATCTTCATACATATCACCAAACATGAAAACACCGTTGGGACAGGCAGATACACAGTGTGGTAATTCTCCTTTCCTCGCCATATCGGGACAGAAATCACATTTGCTAACTGTGCCTATTTTTTGTGGCATACTGGTTTCGCAGGAATAATGCTGTGTTGCTACTGCTTCTTCCAAAACGGGCTCCTCCCAATTGAAAACCCTGGTTGAGTAAGGACAGGCAGCCATACAAAAACGGCAGCCAATACACCTGTCGCTGTCTATTAAAACAATTCCATCCTGTCTTTTAAATGTTGCATCAACAGGACAGACTTTGACACATGGAGGTTCATCACAATGCATACACGTAGTGGGCTGCCAGTAAGGAGCCGTATGTTCTGCATCCTGCATTGGATGTACTTTTATCCAGTTTTGCCCCGGGTTTAATCCGTGTGCATGATTACATGCTGTTCTGCATGCCCCCACATTTTTGCACCTGGACAAATCAATAACCATGACAAATTTTTTACCGGCAATCCCCTTTCTCTCTTCACTATTTGACAAGCGGGGTAAATCAGGAACAGGTTTTAGAAAAGCCTTATCCATTTCTATTATCTCACCATCAACAGATAACAATTTGACTGTTTCACCAGAAGCTTTTATTTCTTCTCCGGCATAATTTTCAAATGGATTTTTTTTGGGAGAACATCCAACGGCAGCAATTGTTGCCAATAAACCTGTACGCAGAAACTCTTTTCTGGAGTTCGTCTTACATCCTTCTTCTTTGTTGCAGTTACAGCTCATTATAAATTGGTTTTACATTAATTGATTATTTTTTTACCCACTTTTGAAGTTCTTTATCACTGATCTTTTTACCTGAAGAGACCAATAGCTTTTTATCAATTTCAACAAGCTGTCCATCCTGCGTAAGCATTTTTACTGTTGTGGGTTCTTTCTTTTTCGGGAGAATAAACTTAAGCGCTGTTACTGATGATACGATGCCGAGTCCCCATAAGAAAAATTTCCGGCGGGAATTTGGGTTTTGTTTTCGTTCCATAATAATCGTTAGTTTAATTATCAAAGTGGAAAGGTAGTAGCAGATAATAAATGGTATCAGTACATTAATCAATTGAGTATATGATTATCGTCACTTATAACAATAATCAAAATCGTAGTTCCGTGTATAATGAAAAAACCGCCTGTTAATGATAACAGGCGGTTTTTATGAAAAGCAAATCTGAATTATTGTTTTTTGAATGTACGCATATAGTTTACCAGGCTCCACCTGTCATCTGCATCTGGTATTTTCTTTTTAAAACCTGGCATATCTTCTCTGCCTTCGCTTGTTTTATAAAACAGTGAACCGTCACTTTGAGATTGTGTTTCGGCTTTTGAAAAATCACCGGATTCAGTTTTTAATTGAGCTGCTTTGGGTCCGTCACCCATTCCTTTTGTGCCATGACAGGATTTGCAATGTGTGGCCCACAGAGCTTTTCCTGCAGCAATAGATTCAGCATCGGAGGCTACCGGGTTTTTCATGGTTTTATAATTATCTGGTACCGGCCAGGGTTTATTATCCTGAGAAGATTTTAACGTAAAAGCGGCTCCTGTTATCCCAATAATAGCTAGAGCAAATACTAAGGTTTTCATTTTTTTATATTTTATTATTAAACAAAAGATTAATTATTTATTGCTAATGGTTGCATCTCATATAAGAATCAATGTATCTTTTTTGCTTCTTATTAAATACCTGGTGCGGGATAAAAGTAAGTTTCTTATGTCTATCGAAAATTGACAACTATATTTTAAATACATGATTTTAATCAGATTTCAGAATGATGTAAATCTCCGGATAAAAGAAAAAATACACTTTTAATGTGTTTCTGAATCATTTTTGCCCAACACAATCCAACCTGGTTTATTTTGAAAAATAAAACCCAATTTCACTTGGAGCATTGGTCAATTCCAATGGAATCGGGCTTTTTTGAGGATCAAATATAAATAAGCCATAAGGATCATATTTTGTATCGAGATCAATAATTTCACTGCTTTTATCGGATTTCATAAAAAGAAGGTATCTGACGTTCTTCGCTTCAATAATTTTTATCCCCGGCCAATATTTACTTAATTCAATATGTACATATCTCAATTGGTAAAAGTATTCATGAATTGTTGCATCAAAGACGGATGTATCTAGTCCGGCTTTAATTTTTTCTAACTGAATAGAATCCGGGTAATAAAATACAGCAGCTTTTGAATCTATTTTCAAAGTGTCAGAAAACATTGCCGGAGGTTTGCTTAGCGATTTATTTTCTTGCTTACTATTATCATCCGGAGTTTCTTTTTTGCCTGGCATATGCCGGCAGGCTGGTAAAAAAAGAAAGATAATATAAACGACTAATAATATTTTCATCCCCTTATAAATATTTTTTGTCTTTTAATTTCTTAAAAATAAAATTGGTATTTGTTTAAAATTACAATTTTTAAAAATTCATTATTATGCAATTTTAAATCCACTGGTAAAAAAAAACCCTGGTTAAAAAATCAGGGTTTTATCCATTATAGGTGTTCCTTTTTAACAGAACAGAGTTCTTAATAATTCCACAGCCTTGTGATATTAAATCCAATGAGGAACTTACCACCCTCGTAACTTCTGCTGTTCAAAACCGGTTCGCCGGTAGTCGGATTTTTGGTATAATAATCTTGCGTATAGTCGAAAGGAGAATTTTTATTATAGAGATTATTTGTTTGCGGATTCATATAAAAATAATTAGTAAAGAACAATTGAAATGAGTGGCTGCTGGTATTAAACTCTAATCCAAATGAAAGATTGGGGTTGGGATTATTTTGTGCATTTGTAGTTATGGGCTGGTCATAATTTATCATAAGAGATGTAACATTTGTCATCTTATACCTTGCTGAAAAAGCTACAGCAAAATGAGTAAAATTCATATCCGGCTCAATTTTCAGGGTAGAATCATTCAATTTGACATAATATCCATTTACCACATTGTGATGGGAGATACTGGGTGCTACCTGAACTGAGAGTTTATCTGTGATCTTTCGTGCAATTAATAATTGATGGAAATAAGAAAGCCTGTCGCTGTAATTCCTGTAAATATCCTTATTAGGATCCTTTTTTGTATTATAGGCAGCATTTACATAATAACTGACACTTACCGGGTACTTGTTTTTTGTTTGCGTAATAATTGAATATTTAAGACTCGCATCCCATAGTGGTCCGGAAACAGAGGAAATTGATGAACCAGGAATAACCGCTGCTGACGTTTTAATGATCCCAATACCAACATTCAACTTATTAATTGGTACATAGCTGAATCCCATACGGATATTAGAAGGAGCGAAAAAACCCCAGAAATCTTCATATCCCTTATCAACCGTTCCAAAACGGTGCATAATATCCATTTCAAATGTTTTTTTGATCGGTACCATAACAGTTTGGTTGTCGATGATCCAGACACTTTCGAATGTGTTTTTTACCGGCTTTGGTTTTTTAACTACAGCAGCATCATTGGTTGCCACCGTATCGTCTTGTGCCATCAGTTTTCCAACTGGCATGAACAGGCAAACCAGAATCAATGCTGTTAATGCAGGCAGAATTTTTGATTTATTTATTTTAAATTTCATTGTAATAAATTTTAAAGTCAATTAATAATTCGGGGCGCCATTTCTTATCCAGTCA
>JANOJO010000044.1:0-10835 GCA_031418795.1 Bacteroidota bacterium
TGTCAAAATTTTTTGCAATCTGACCCATAGCTCTTTCAAGTTGCGAAAGCGATACATCCTCAAGATTTACTTTAAAACCATTTTGTGCAAATACATGAGCAATGCCATTACCCATAGTGCCTGCGCCGATGACGGAGACAAAGCTCAAACCCCCGAAGCCCCCATTGTTAGTCATATTGTTGAATGTTTACAACTCCCCGAAGGGGAGGGTTGAAAATTTACTTTATGGAAAATCTAAGATTTTTTCTTTGACAAAAGTAGGAATAAAGATTACATATTTTTTTCAATACCTGTTTCTGCTTTTTAGAAAAATCAGAAAATAAAGTTTGAAGTATTGAAAAAAAAATTTTAGTTGAAATAAAATTTCAACTTTAAAGATTAGTGGAATAAAAAAAGTATAATGGATCTAAGTTTCCCCTTCGGGGGACAGGGGGCCGGTCTTAATTCTTCCTCTTATAATCTCCCCGCTTCCAGGATTGAATAAAATCGGCCCACGCTGCAGGATTAAAAATATTTTGCGGAGGGTTTTGTCCGGCATAGTATGCTTTTGTGGCTACGTTTCTCAATTGAATATTGGATGCTTCACGGCCATCGGATGGAGTACTTCTCATTAATGCCCTGCGTGCAGCTACGGATGTGTTTTTTCTTGCAATTTCATAATCATCATCAGTCAATTTTGTATTTGCAAAATCACGGGCAAACTGAGCAGCAGTAGGCCGGGGTCTTATGATGGTGGCGGGCAGATATATTGTATCAGCAACCAAAAGTTGCACAACACTGTATTGATTGCCATCAAGGTTTGTGGGAATAGAAACAATTTTGGTTTTATAACTCACATGGGTAAACTCCACCACATCGCCTTTTAATACAACAATAGAAAACACCCCCTGTCCATTTGTAATGGTGCCGCGGTTCTGTCCCTTCACCACTATACTTACGGCCGGAATGCCCACAAGGCTATCGGCTGTCATCACCACGCCATACAATTGCACTACTGAATCACGAACTTTTTCAAACTGTGCATTTGAATTTTTGGGTAAAAGAAAAAACAGGATGCCTGAATAAAGTATAATTTTTTTCACTGCGCCAAAAATATGGACAAGTTGCTGATTTCGTAAAATAAATTACACCTGTATAGGGCTAACTTTGCATGATTCAGATTTTTTTAACATAAACATTGATAATGACACAGGAAAAAATATTGGAGGCATTGAGTAACGTACAGGAACCTGATCTTGGAAAAGATTTGGTAACGCTGAATATGATTAAGGATATTGAAATTGATGGTAACAATGTTTCTTTCACCGTAGTGCTTACCACACCCGCATGCCCCATGAAAGAAATGATTGGCAGCGCCTGTACAAATGCCGTAAAATTATTGGTGAATAAAGAAGCAATTGTAAAAGTAAATTTTACATCCAATACAACTTCAAAAAGAACTGACCCGAAAACAATTTTACCCAAAGTAAAAAACATAATTGCAGTTGTAAGTGGAAAAGGTGGTGTGGGTAAGTCAACTGTTGCCGCCAATCTTGCTCTTGCACTATCTCAAAGCGGAGCCAAAGTTGGTTTGATGGATGCAGATATTTACGGACCGAGTGTGCCAATCATGTTTGGTGTACGTGGTGAAAGACCAATGATGATGGATATGGGTGGTGAAAAAGGAATGATAGTACCTGTGGAAAAATTTGGTATAAAATTAATAAGCATCGGATTTCTTGTTGATGAAAAAAGTGCAGTAGTATGGCGTGGCCCTATGGCAAGCAGCGCCATCAGGCAATTTGTTACTGATGTGTTTTGGGATGAACTGGATTATCTCGTTGTTGATATGCCGCCGGGTACCGGCGATATTCATTTAACGCTGATGCAAACTGTACCGGTAACCGGCGCCATCATTGTAACTACACCGCAGGATGTAGCATTGGCCGATGCAAAAAAAGGAATCGCCATGTTTGGCCAGGCGCAATTGAATGTACCTATCATTGGCTTGGTTGAAAACATGAGTTATTTTACACCAAAGGAATTACCAGAATCTAAATATTTCATTTTTGGAAAAGATGGTGGCAAAAGGTTGGCGGAAGAATATGATATTCCATTTCTTGGTCAGATACCATTAGTGCAAAGCATTCGTGAGGGTGGCGATCAGGGTATTCCAATTATGATGAGTGATGATTTGGTTTCAAAAAAAGCATTTGAAGGATTTGCAGCTCATGTGGTGCGCAGTATTGCCATGCGGAATGCGAATATGAAAAGCGCTGAGATCGTGGAAGTGGTTGAAAGGTAGTTTTTACAAAAGGTTGGATATTTTAATAACTAAAATTTTATGAAATCACTGTTATTACTGATCTTTTTTTCCAGCTTCTATTTTACTGATGTTGCTGCACAAAAAAGAAAAGCGTTTAAAATTAATCCGGGCGAAAAAGTTGTAGAAAAAATTCCTAAAGATGAAATGTACACCTATAGCGGATTTATTGAAGGAACTGTATATTTCAGAAATAACAGCTTAATTGTCGTCCTGTTGAATTATAATTCATTGTTTGCAGAAATGCAGTTTATTGATCTGAAAGGGGACACCCTTTCACTGGACAATGAGGGTACCATCAAATTGATCGTAATAAAGACGGATACATTTTATTTCAGCAATGGTTATCAGAAATTGATTTACGACCAGGGCAGTGTAAAGCTGGCAAAAAAAACTTTTTTCAGTTTTAACAACAGGGAAAAATTAGACGGGTTAGGAGGATCTTCTTCAGGTGGAATTGAAACTTACAGTGCAATGTCCGGCAGGAGTTATTTAAAAGAACTGGTAGCTATGGAGATAATTACTTTTATAAAAAACAACATATTTTATATTGGCGACAGGTTCAATAATTTTAACCCGGCTACTAAAAAGAACGTATTGAATCTGTATGCTAATAAAGAAAAAGAAGTGCAAATCTATCTTAAGGAAAACAAGACGGATTTTTCAAATGAAGAGGATATTAAAAAGCTGATGACCCATTTTAAAGAAGCGGATTAAAATACAACAACCATATACACGATGTACAATCTTCCCTACTATAAAGAAAAAGATCAGCAGATTACAATTGAGTTTATGCGTAATCATCCTTTTGTTTTTTTATCTGGTTGCGATGCAGAAAATAAACCTGTTGCCACACAGGTACCTGTATTCATTGATGAAAAGGATGGGAAGCTTTTTCTTACCGGCCATATTATGCGGAAAATGGATCATCATTTGGCATTTGAAAAAAATCCTGAAGTACTGGCTGTTTTTACCGGCCCTCACACTTATGTAAGCGCAACCTTGTATGATGATCCATACCAGGCAAGCACCTGGAATTATATGAGTGTGCATGCAAAAGGAACAATTCGTTTTGGTGATGGAGATGATTTAGTGGCCATATTGAAACGGCTGACCCTTCACTACGAAAATAATAATACTGCATCCACAACTGTTTTCGATAACTTAACGTCTGCATACCGTGAACCATTGATGAAGGCAATTGTTTCTTTTGAAATTGAAATAAGCAGTATTGACAATGTATTTAAACTTAGTCAGGACCGGAATGAAAAAAGTTATAATAACATTATTGAAAAACTGGAGCAGCAGGGCGGCGATGGAAAATTTATAGCAGAAGAAATGAAAAAAAGAAAAAAGCAACTATTTTTAAAATGAAATACATCTCATTTATTTTAATTCTATTGTGCATAATGAGCTTTTCAATTTTAGTACCGCATCAAAGCACCCCTTTAGGGGCGGGGAGGCAAGCGGGTTTTGACATTCAGGGTCATCGTGGTTGCCGCGGCCTGATGCCTGAAAATACAATTGCAGCCATGCTGAAAGCAATTGATTTGAGAGTCACAACTTTGGAAATGGATGTGGTGATTACAAAAGATAATAAAGTAGTAGTATCGCATGAACCGTGGATGGAAAAAGAAATTACCACCAAACCTGACGGCAGTTTTATTTCCACCACAGTAGAATCAATGCAGTACAATATTTACCTTATGAATTATGAGGAGGTGGTAAAATATGATGTGGGCATGAAACCTCATCCGCGTTTTCCGCAGCAACAAAAAATAAAAGCTGTAAAACCGCTGCTGAGTGATTTGATTGATGCAGTAGAAAAATATCTTACTGATAAAAATTTACCAAAGGTTCAGTATAACATCGAAACCAAGAGTTTGCCTGCGGGTGATAATAAATTTCATCCCATGCCGGCAGAGTTTGCTGAACTATTAATTTCCGTTATCAAAGAAAAGAAAATGGAAGAAAGGGTAATCATTCAGTCTTTTGATTTTCGTACGTTAAAATACCTGCATGAAAAATACCCGGCTATAAAAAAAGCCATGCTTATTGAAGACTCAGAAGAAAAAGATTTTGAAGGGCAATTGAAAGCTTTGGGTTTTACGCCAGCAATCTATAGTCCAAATCATACGATGGTGGATGAAGAACTGGTAAGACTTTGCCACGATAAAGGCATGAAAATAATTCCCTGGACGGTGAATGACAAAAAGCAGATAAAAAAATTGAAAAAGATGGGAGTGGACGGGCTTATTACTGATTATCCTGATTTGTTTAGTAAATAATAAAAATCAAATAACCATCCTGAAATAAAAGCAGTAACTTTAATGAAAACTTTTTATGTCTGTTTTAAAATTGCCACTATTGTTTGTGGGTTCACAAGGTGAGAAAAATTTATATGCTCTCTTTGATAGTGGTGCAAATCTTTCCTGTATTGATAAAAATCATCTCGAAAATCTTGAAGCTCCGGTAAGTCTTGGCCGTCCCAGACGACTTGCTACTGCAAGCGAAGGTCATTTTATTGAAGTGAAAGACGCCGTGAGATTGGATTTTTATATTAATGATATTTTATTGTCAGATGAGTTTCTTGTTGTGCCAAATCTAAGTGAAGAAGTAATAATTGGTGCGGCCACGTTGCAAAAGTGGAGGATAAAATTGAACTTTGAAGATGATCGTGTAGAAGTTGACCCAAAAGTTGCCAAACTTCAACTGATATAGTTTTCTTATACGCTGCATATATTAGCTTTCCCAAAACGACTTAAGGTTTTATTTTTCATAAGCATTAAAATAATTGTCCTCAATTTTCTTTAGGTTTGAAACATGAATCTCTCACTCGAAGGAAAAAATGCAATCATCTGCGGCAGCACACAGGGCATTGGTCTTGCTATTGCAGAAGAACTGGCCTTACTTGGCGCCAATTGCACATTGATTGCAAGAAATGAAGAAAAACTGAAATTTGCCATTCACTCTCTTGATATTGCATTAAGACAGCAGCATAATTACCTGGTGGCAGATTTTTCGCAACCGGAAGAATTGAAAAAAATTATTTCATCGCATGTGACCAATCATCCGGTTCATATTTTAATAAATAATACAGGTGGCCCTAAGCCGGGTGCAATCATAGAAGCAACAGAGCAGGATTTTGTCAATGCTTTTAACCAACATGTAATTTGCAATCAGATTTTAACCCAGGCCGTTGTTCCTTCTATGAAAAAAGAAAGTTATGGAAGAATTATAAATATTATTTCCACTACAGTTCGTATTCCTATCAATAATCTGGGTGTGTCCAATACCATTAGGGGAGCAGTTGCAAGCTGGGCAAAAACAATGGCCAATGAATTAGGTCAGTATAATATTACGGTGAATAATATTTTACCAGGTTATACTGATACACAACGTTTGCGAAGCCTTATTGAAATTACTGCACAGAAAAAATCTGTAACTATTGAAACTGTGGAAAAGGAAATGATCGAATCTATTCCGGCAAAACGATTTGGTTATGCATCCGAAATTGCGGCTGTTGCAGGTTTCCTTGTATCACCTGCTGCAGCTTATGTAAATGGTGTAAGTATTCCTGTGGATGGAGGAAGAACAGGTTCGATATAATTTTTAATTTTCCGCTAAATGAAATTTGAAAACTCCATTTCCTTCGCTAATCAGTTGGATGAAAATGATCCACTGAAAGGTTTTAGAAATAAATTTATCATTCCTGAAAAAGAAGGCAAACAGAAAATATATTTTCTTGGAAATTCACTTGGGCTGCAACCCAAAATAACAAAAGATGAAATCAATAAAATTTTAAATCAGTGGGCTGCTTATGGTGTGGAAGGTTTTTTTGAGGGTGACATTCCCTGGATGGATTATCATGATAAATTAAAAGGCCCGCTTTCAAAAATTGTTGGCGCCCTGCCCCATGAAGTTGTGGTGATGAACCAGCTTAGTGTGAACCTGCACTTAATGATGAAAAGTTTTTACCGCCCTGCCGGAAAACGGAATAAAATTATTTGTGAAGCAAAAGCATTTCCCAGCGATCAGTATATGTTTGAAACACAGGTAAGGGATCATGAATTAATTCCTGATGAAACAATCATAGAAGTAAAACCGCGGGATGGTGAACATACAATCAGAACTGATGATATTCTTTCCGCCATTCAGCAACACAGCGAAATAACTTCCATTGTTTTATTCAGCGGTATCAATTATTACACAGGTCAGTTGTTTGATATTAAAAAAATAACTGATGCTGCACATACTGCCGGTGCTAAATGCGGATTTGATTTGGCACATGCAGCCGGAAATATTCCTATGCAATTGCATAACTGGAATGTTGACTTTGCCTGCTGGTGCAGTTATAAATATCTCAATTCTGGTCCGGGTGCTGTGGGTGGTGTTTTTATTCATGAAAAATTTCACCAGGATATTTCATTGCCACGTTATGCCGGCTGGTGGGGTTATGATAAAGAAACACGATTTAAAATGGAGAAAGGTTTTAAACCGGTATTGACAGCGGAAGGCTGGCAACTCAGTACACCTTCTATGTTTTTATATGCATCGCATAAAGCTGCATTGGATATTTTTGAAGAAGCTGGTTTGGAAAAGCTTGAAGCAAAACGAAAATTGCTGAATAATTATTTATGGTTTTTGCTCAGCGAACTAAATAATAATTCATCAAAATTATTTTTTGAAATAATTACACCATCACAAGAAACAGAAAGAGGTTGCCAGGTTTCTATGCTGATGCTGCATAATGGAAAAAAAATTTATGATGAACTAACTAAAGCAGGTGTGATGGTTGACTGGCGTGAACCCAATGTAATACGCCTTGCACCCGTGCCTTTGTATAATAGTTTTGAAGAAGTATGGCAATTCACTAATATCTTGCAGCAAATTTTACAAAGAGGATGACACGGAAGCAACTCGTCGATCATATTTTTAAAAAGCAATCTTACCTCTGTGTTGGATTGGATACCGACATCACAAAAATTCCCAAACATCTTTTAAGCGAAGTTGATCCCATATTTACTTTTAACAAAGCAATCATTGATGCAACAAAAGATTTTTGTGTCAGTTATAAAATCAATACAGCGTTTTATGAAGCCCTGGGAGTAAAAGGCTGGGAGGCGATGGAAAAAACAGTTAGGTATATTGGTGATGATCATTTTAAAATAGCAGATGCAAAGCGGGGCGATATTGGCAACACCTCATCTCAATATGCAAAAGCATTTTTTGAAACATTGCCTTTTGATGCAATAACAGTGGCTCCATACATGGGCGAAGACAGTGTAAAACCTTTTTTGGAATATGAAGATAAATGGGCAATTGTATTAGGTCTAACTTCAAATAAAGGATCGAAAGATTTTGAAATGCAAAGGATGGTTAGCGATGACACTAACCAAGGCAGAGGTGGATTTTTATATGAACAGGTTCTTCAAACTGTTTCCGGCTGGGGCACAACAGAAAACCTGATGTTTGTTGTTGGTGCCACGCAGGCAGAAGAATTTACCAACATAAGAAAACTTACACCCAATCATTTTTATCTTGTTCCGGGAGTGGGGGCACAGGGTGGCAGCCTGAAAGAAATTTCAGAAAAAGCAATGATAAAGGATTGCGGTATTTTAGTTAATGCAAGCCGGGCTATAATTTATGCTTCAGAAAAAGAAGGTTTTGCTGAAGAAGCAAGCGCAATAGCAACGCAATACCAACAGGAAATGAAAATCTATTTACAATAAAGTATAATTTTTCCTAACCTCCGAAGAAGTCATTTGACCTTCGGACAAAACCATTGTTTATGCAAAAGCTGATTTTACTTTTATGTACTGCTTTTTTATTTTCTTACACAAATGCACAGCCGGATAATAAGGAAGTAAAACCAAACTATCAGTTGGCTTCCAAATTTTCTCCGGCCAAATTAGATAAAATGGTTTTTTCTACCAGCGTTGATCCACATTGGTTAAAAAAATCAAACCGCTTTTGGTATTCTTATCAAACCACCGAAGGGAAAAACTGGTATATAGTTGATCCTGTAAAACCTGAAAAGAAATTTTTATTTGATAATGATAAAATGGCTGCACTTTTAACGGGCATTATCAAAGATGCGTTTGATGGACAGCATCTTGAAATAGACAGCCTGCAATTTTTAGATGATGAAACTCGTATTCGTTTCCAGGTAAAGAGTTCTCTTGAAATAATCATTAAGGATACGGCAGCAAAAAAAGGCACACCACCCAAAAAAGAAAAGAAAACATTTTATTTTGAATACAACCTAAATACCGGTGTCATCACTAACCTTACTGAATTTAAAAGACCATTAAGAAAAGCTGTCTGGGCTTCTGTAGCGCCGGATAGTTCAATTGTTTTATTTGGAAAAAATTATAACCTGTACTGGATGGATTTTGCTAATTATAAAAAAGCACAGATTAATGACAAGGATTCCACTGTCGTTGAGAATGCAATTACTACCGATGGGGTAGAGCATTACAGTTATCAGGTAAGATCATTTGGCGAAACCAATGTGGATAAAGAAAAAAATAAAAAAGATCGCAAAGCTGTTTCAGTTCTTTGGTCACCCGACTCAAAAAATTTTGTAATGAACCGCACTGATGAAAGAAATGTAAAAGACCTGTGGGTGATAAATAGTGTTGGTGAACCAAGGCCCACACTGGAAACATATAAATACTGGATGCCCGGTGAAAAAGAATCACCGGTGGAAGAAGTTCTTTTGTTTGATGTAGCATCTAAAAAATCAAGAAAGCTGACGGTAAGTTTATTTAAAGATCAAACGATTGGCATTTTCCGTAAACCATCTCTAAGAAAAAACAGGGATGATGATTTTTCACCGCAATTATGGCTGGGTACAAACAGCCAGTTCTTTTTGAGCCGTAGCAGTCGTGACTTAAAGCGTATTGATATTTGCAGGGTAGATGTTGCTACTACTCAACTGACGTCTGTAATTGAAGAAAGACTGAATACTTATGTGGAGATACAGGCACCCGGCCTTGTAAATGACGGTAAAGAAATAATTCACTGGAGTGAAAGAGATGGCTGGGGTCATTTTTACCTGTATGATGAGGTGGGGAAATTAAAAAACCAGATTACAACCGGTGCATATCATTGCGAAAGTATTGTGGGTATTGATGAAAAAAAACGTGTCCTTTATTTTTCTGCCAATGGAAAAGAAATGGTTGCTGCTGATAAAAAATCAGGTGCTTCTTTTGAAAAAGAAGATCTTTACTACCTGCATTTGTATAAAGTAAATTTTGATGGCACAGGATTGAAATTGCTGAACGAAGGAAATTTTGACCACAACTTCAATATGGATGATGATGAATTGTTTTTTGTAAATAATTTTTCCCGGGTAAATACAATTCCTGAATCGGCGCTGATGGATAACAGTGGTAAAGCAATTATGAAATTAGAAACAGCCGACTTCACTAAAATTTTAGAAACAGGTTATAAATTTCCAGAAACATTTAAAGTAAAAGCCGATGATGGTATTACTGATCTTTTTGGTGTGATGTATAAGCCATTTGATTTTGATCCCAATAAAAAATATCCATTGATTGAGTATGTGTATCCTGGTCCACAAACAGAATCAGTAAACAAAGCATGGGGCAGGGGAATGGACAGGATAGATCGACTGGCTCAATTAGGATTTGTGGTTGTTACAGTTGGTAACCGCGGCGGCCATCCGGGCAGAAGTAAATGGTATCATAATTACGGGTATGGAGATCTTCGTGATTACGGTTTAGCGGATAAAAAAACAGCAGCAGAACAATTGGCAAACCGTTTTTCTTTTATTGATATTAATAGGGTGGGCATACATGGTCATAGCGGTGGAGGATTTATGAGTACAGCCGCTATGTTTGTGTATCCTGATTTTTTCAAAGTGGCAGTAAGTAATGCCGGTAATCATGATAACAGTATTTACAACCGGTGGTGGAGTGAAAAACATCATGGAGTAAAAGAAGAAATTGGTGAAAAAGGTGATACGACATTTACTTATGCCATTGAACGTAACCAGGATTTGGCAAAAAATTTAAAGGGAAGATTGTTACTTATTCACGGGGAAATTGATAATAATGTTTTGCCAGGCAATACAATTCGTGTCGTCAATTCTTTAATACGGGCAAATAAAAGATTTGAAATGCTGATACTGCCAACACAGCGTCATGGATTTGGAGATATGACAGAATACTGGTTTTGGAAAACGGCGGATCATTTCACCCGCTATCTTTTAAATGATAATGCTGATCGCAACGTGGATATTGATGAAATAAACCGGGACACCGATCAAAGTAAACCGGCGGCGAAGACGAATTAAATTCCTTTAGTGAATTTTTAATTATATTTTTTTGAAAAAGGTGATTGGATTTTACCCGGTTGCCTTTTTTCTTTTACCATTACCTTTGCCGCAGTATAAACCTAATCCCGATAGATATCGGGACTAAAATCTAAAAACTAAAATCGAATGGCTGTCAGAACAGACCTTTTTCAAAGCCCGGATTATTTTAATTTAGATGATTTGCTTACT
>JANOJO010000045.1:0-2099 GCA_031418795.1 Bacteroidota bacterium
TACACCGGTACACCAAGTGCTGGTGGAAACACCTGCACTTAATGTAATATCTTTAAAACGATTATTTCCTTCATTCAGGTACAGTTTACTGCTCACCTGGTTGCCCGAAAAAAACACATCCTGCAAACCATCATTATTAAAATCACCAATACCAACACCACCGCCATTATAAATGTATTCATAGTACAATACATTTAGTTCCTCATCTTCTTTTATTTCATTGTTAAAATGGATACCGCTTTTATCTCCCTTTACTTCACGGAAAAGAGACTGTTTTTGTTTACATCCGGAAATAATGAAAGTACCGAGTGTAATTAATATAGTAAAGCAGAGAATAATCCTGAAATTTTTCATGCACCTGGTTTTGAATTTATAGTAGATATCACTAGCGTTTCGATGATTAAATATAAAGTTCTTTGAAAATATTGTTAGTTAAGGGTTTGAGGCGGGTTTAGATTTCAAACGATTTGAAAACAATTTGATTTTTCTTAGTGTAAAACCGCTAATATGAATCAAGGCAAATATGTTTTCAGTCAGTTAATGTCATTTGTTTCGCATAACGATTTTAATGATTGTGTTGCTAAATATCACGGACAGTACAAGGTAAAAGAATTCAGTTGTTGGAAACAATTTCTTTGTATGGCTTTTGGACAACTTACTCATCGTGAGAGCATGAGTGATGCACTTATTTGTTTGGCAGCTAATCAAAATAAATTATATCATTTTGGTATTGGCAAAGCATTTGCAAAATCTACTTTATCAAAAGCCAATGAGAATAGAGACTGGCGCATCTATGCGGACTTTGCCATGATATTGATTCAAGAAGCAAAGCAACTATATGCAACAGAAAATAATTTGGACCTAAACTTAAAGCAGAATGTATTTGCCATAGATGCTACAACAATTGATTTGTGTCTTTCTGTTTTTCCTTGGGCACGTTTTAGAACAACCAAAGGAGGCATTAAAATGCACACACAATTGAATTTGAAAAATGCAATTCCTGAGTTGGTTATAATTACGCCTGCCAATATTCACGAAGTAAACATGCTTGATATGATTGCTTTTGAAAAAGAAAGTATTTACATCATGGACAGAGGATACATTGATTTTTCAAGACTGTTTCAAATCGCATTGGCACAAGCATTCTTCGTCATTCGCACAAAACATAATATGCATTTTGAAAGAATATATTCTTCCCCGGTTGATAAGAACACAGGAGTGCAGTGCGATCAAACTATCCAACTCAAAAATTTTTACGCATCAAAAGATTATCCGGATAAACTCAGGCGAATAAAATTTTATGATCAGGAAAGTGACAAACAATTAATTTTTCTCACCAATAATTTTGAATTGAAAGCAATAGACATCGCACAACTTTACAAACATCGCTGGGAAATTGAATTGTTCTTTAAATGGATCAAACAACATCTGAAAATAAAATCCTTTTGGGGTAATTCTCAGAACGCCGTTAAGACACAAATCTGGATTGCAATAAGTATTTATGTTTTAGTTGCCATCATCAAAAAGAAATTGAAACTCAAACAATCTCTCTACGAAATATTACAGATTTTGAGTGTTTCCATTTTTGAGAAAATCCAACTAAATCAACTGTTTCAGAGCCCTTCACTACAAAATTTCAAAGAACTAAATTCTAATCAATTGAATATCTTTAATTAATATCGAAACGCTAATGCTTACTCTTATAAACTAATTGCTACTGGAAAGAGAACAAAACATCGTTGGCTTTCAAGAGGTATAAGACGGGAAGGGAAAGGGTAAAACACGGTTTTCTTAATCTCAGCGTAAAAATTTATTAATTGATCTTGCTGAACAATACCAACTGGTTTGTATTTTTAAATAATAAGGAATTCGTTTTATTGCAATATCTTCTCAGATAGAATATTAAATATTCTTCCAATGAAAAGATTCATTATTCTATTACTTTTAGCTTTACAAAACATATCCGCCTGGGCGAATAATGATACACTTTTGCTTGGATCATACGCCACTTATTCCCCTCCTTATCTGTATTGGCTGACAGTTGACAGAACAAATGAGTCTTATGCTGACGCTATAAAATTTTTTTCTGAAGGTAAATT
>JANOJO010000046.1:0-11756 GCA_031418795.1 Bacteroidota bacterium
CCATGAAAAGTATGATAAGCCATGGTGATAGATTCCATATATCGTTTTGCTTCATCATAAACACCTCTTGGTCCCACAGGGTTAACATTTCCCCAATACTCTTCATGCTGGGGATGCACTAATGGGTCACCATACACCTCACTTGTTGATGCCACCAGCATTCTTGCATTCTTTGCTTTTGCAAGACCCAGACAATTATGTGTACCCATTGCACCTACTTTCAAAGTCTGAATAGGAATTTTTAAATAATCAATCGGGCTGGCAGGCGATGCAAAATGAAGAATATAATCAAGCTTACCGGTAATTTCAATATGTTTTGTAATATCATGATGAATAAATTCAAACTGATCAAGCCGGGAAAGATGTTCTATGTTTTTAAAATCGCCGGTGATCAGGTTATCCATGGCGATTACATGATAACCTTCTTTAATAAACCGATCGCAAAGATGTGAGCCAAGAAATCCTGCGGCACCCGTGATTAAAATATTTTTTCTATCCATAAGCTGTGATTAAGGCGTGATGGTTTTTCTTCCTACGCTTTCATAATAAAATCCAAGTTCTTTCATTTGGTCAGGGTCAAAAACATTTCTACCATCAAAAATTACTTTGCTATGCATCAGGCTGCTCATTTTTTCAAAATCAGGCGTTCTGAATTCACTCCACTCCGTAGCAATTATTAATGCATCACAACCCTGTAAAGCTTCATATTGATTTTCCGCTAACCTGATTTTATCACCAACTAATTCTTTTACATTCTTCATGGCCTCCGGATCAAAAGCTGAAACAGTGGCGCCTTCTTTCAACAACTCTTCAATAATATACAGAGCCGGCGCTTCTCTTATATCATCTGTATTGGGTTTAAATGCCAATCCCCACAAGGAAATTTTTTTTCCTGCAAGCTTATTGTCAAAATATTTTTTTATCCGCGGCACCAAATAAATTTTCTGTCTATCGTTTACTTCCATCACCGCTTCAAGAATTTTAAAATCATAGTCTGCATCTGCAGCAGATTTAGCAAGGGCCTGCACATCTTTAGGAAAACAACTTCCCCCATAACCAATACCCGGAAATAAAAAACGCTTGCCGATTCTGTCATCACTGCCAATACCACGGCGAACCATGTCCACATCGGCTCCCAGCAATTCGCAAAGCCTTGCAATCTCATTCATAAAAGAAATTTTTGCAGCCAAAAAAGAATTTGCTGCATACTTGGTAAGCTCAGCAGATTTTTCATCCATATAAATTATTGGATTGCCCTGGCGAACGAATGGCGCATACAAATCACCCATTATCTTTCTTGCTTTTTCTGATTCGGTTCCTATCACTACTCTATCCGGTTTCATAAAATCTTCAACCGCCACTCCTTCACGAAGAAACTCGGGGTTACTTACAACGTCAAAAGCCCCGGCCCCCTCCAAACCTCCCCCGGAGAGGGAGGCTTTTGCGGCACTCCTAATAATAGCATCATAAACTTTTTCAGCAGTACCTACTGGTACTGTACTTTTATCAACAATTACTTTATAATCTCCCGGTTTTATTATTTTGCCTAGATCTTCTGCGACACCCAGAATAAATTTCAGATCAGCAGAACCATCAGCACCCGGCGGGGTGGGCAACGCAAGAAAAATAATTTTTGCATCTTTGATCCCATCAGCAAGGCTGGTGGTAAATTTTAACCTTCCTTCCCGTTGATTTCTTAAAAATAATTTTTCCAGGCCGGGTTCGTAAATAGTAATCTGGCCATTGGATAATTTTTCCACTTTGCTTTTATCAATATCCACACAGGTTACAGTATTTCCTGTTTCAGCAAAGCAAGTACCTGTAACTAAGCCAACATAACCTGTTCCTACTACTGCTATTTTCATAAAGCCACCTCCAACCTCCTCCGCCAGTTGGCGGGGAGGCAATTTTATTTATTGGTTAATGTATTCCAAAACTTTAGTTGTAATAAAATTTAATTGCTCCTCATCCATTTCAGTATGAATGGGCAAAGAAATAACTCTTTCCGTAAGCCAGTCTGTAACAGGCATCGCAATGGAAGCCGTATTAAAATGCTCAAACATTTTTTGTTTGTGTCCCGGCACGGGGTAATAAATCATAGATGGAATTCCGTGTTGTGCAAGAAATTCATTTAGACCATTCCTGTTTACACCATCAAGCAATAAAGTATATTGGTGAAAAACATGATTGCAATAAGCTGCTCTGAAAGGGATAGTAATCTTTGCATGACCTGCCTGTCCGGCAGGCAGGTTGGCAAATGCTTTATCGTACCCATCTGCCACTGTTTGTCTTGCTGCAATATATTCATCAAGATGTTTTAGTTTAATATTCAATACAGCGGCTTGTAAAGTATCTAACCGGCTGTTGCAACCCACCATTTCATAATAATATCTTTTGCCCTGCCCGTGGTTCGCAATCATTTTCATTTTTGATGCCAGCATATCATCATTTGTAAAAATAGCGCCGCCATCACCATAGCCACCTAAATTTTTTGATGGGAAAAAAGAAGTAGTTCCGATATGACCAACAGTTCCCGCTTTTCTTTTTTTACCATCTGCAGAAAAATAATCACCGCCAATAGCCTGCGCATTATCTTCTATCACCACTAATTTATGTTTTTCAGCAATGGTCATTATTTCATCCATTGGCGAAGTATGGCCGTAAAGATGTACCGGCACAATGGCTTTTGTTTTTGGCGTAATTACTTTTTCCAATGCAACAGGATCCATACAAAATGTTTTTGGATCCACTTCCACAAAAACCGGAGTGAGCCTGAGTAAAGCGATGACTTCTGTGGTAGCTATAAAAGTAAAGGATGGAGTAATCACTTCATCACCCGGCTGCAGATCAAGAGCCATCATGGCTATTTGCAAAGCATCTGTACCATTGGCACAGGGGATAACATGTTTTATACCGAGATAAGAAGAAAGGTTGCTGGCAAAATCCTGAACCGCTTTTCCATTAATGAAAGCAGAACTTTCCAGTACGCCAATCACTGCCTGATCCACTTCAGATTTAATTTTTTGATACTGCTGTTTCAGGTCAACCATTTGGATAGGACGCATAGTGATTTCGGATTTTTTGATTTCGGATTTCAGATTTCAGATTTCAGATTTTGCAATGATTAAAAAAAAGTCGCTTTACCCAAACTTAAAGCCTTATTGATTTAATGACCAATGATTTTCTTTTTAATGGTCGCAAAAATAATGAAATAAAGGTAGTTTATTGATTTGCCTTTACATTTGTTACTAAAATAACAGGAAGCATTTGCCAAAAGTTTTTTACAATATTTTTCTCTTACTCTTTCGTGCCGGAATTTGTATTGCTTCTATATGGAATAAAAAAGTACAGCTGTGGCGCATTGGAAGGAAAGATATATTTGAAAGATTAAAATCCGAAATCCGAAACCTGCCTGCCGGCAGGCAAGGTCCGAAATCTGAAATCGTATGGTTTCATTGTTCTTCACTTGGCGAATTTGAACAAGGTCGCCCGGTTATTGAAAATTTGAAATCCAAATACCCAAATTCCCAATTACTAATTACTTTCTTCTCTCCTTCGGGCTTTGAAATAAGAAAAGACTACAAGGGCGTTGATTGGGTTTTTTATTTACCAATGGATTCAAAAACAAATGCGAAGAAATTTTTTGATATTGTAAATCCAGCTTTGGTTGTTTTTGTAAAATACGATTATTGGTACTACTATCTTACTGAATGTAAAAAGAGAAAAATTCCGCTCCTGATGGTTTCTGCTATTTTCAGAAAAAACCAAATTTTCTTCAGATGGTATGGTAGTCTGCACCGCAAAATGCTGCAATGCATTACTCATTTTTTTGTACAGGATGAAAGTTCAAAGTCTTTGTTACAAAATTTAAACATAAATAATGTAACCGTAGCAGGAGATACAAGGTTTGACCGGGTGGTTACTGTTGCAGAAAATTTTAAACCGATTGATGAAATAGAAAAATTCTGTGGCGCTTCTAAAATATTAGTAGCCGGCAGTACCTGGCCCAATGATGAAAAAATAATTAAAGAAGCTATTGCCTCATTCCCTGATTTAAAACTTATCATAGCTCCGCATGAAATTCACGGGGAGCATTTAAATTTATTAAAAAATATTTTCACAAACTCAGTGTTCTTCTCCGAACTCAGAACTCTGAACTCAGAACTCACAACTACCAACACCCTTATCATTGACAATATCGGCATGCTGTCAAAACTCTATCGCTACGCCAGCATCACTTATATCGGCGGCGGATTTGACAAAGGCATTCACAATGTGCTGGAAGCAGCCGTGTTTGGCAAGCCGGTTATTTTTGGACCGAAGTTTGAAAAATTTAAAGAAGCCGTTGAATTAATAAAAGCGGGAGCCGCATTTAGTGTAAATAATAAAGAAGAATTAAAAACACAGATGGATTTATTATTAACTGAAAATGATTTTTATAAAAAAAGCTGCGAAACTGCAAAAGGATATGTTTTTGAAAACAGGGGTGCAACAGAAAAGATTGTGCAGTACATTCAGGAAAACCGTCTTTTCACCAATTGATAAAAATGTATTACTGATTCACGGCCTTCATCCCAGCCAAGTTTTACAATCAGCTCCCGGTTCATCCAGTATTCAGCTTCCGGGTAAATATTAAAACTGTTTATTGTTTTTATACAGCGTTCATACATGGCTTCATCGCCGCGGAAAAGTTCGTTGATAAATACAAACCTGTCGTTGATGTTGATGGCTTTTCGTAAATCCCGTATGGGCGAATCTTTCAGAATATGCATCACTTCGGTTTTATCTTCTTTCAATTTATCGTTCAGCGATTCCTGCTGGGTTACAGATTCATTTACTTCTTTAAAATGCTGCTGCTGCGATAAAGTTGGAATATCAGTAAGTGGATCAAAATGAAGATCGAGTTGATTGCGGGGTTTGGAGCTGGTAGCTGCCGGCTTTGGTTTTTGAAAAGGGGTTGCATGTATTTCTGTTTCTTCTTCCTGCTTTACAAAATACTGCGTGGTGGCCGGCATTAGTACGGCTACTTTTGAAGTTCCCAGAATTTTTCCCGGATTAGAAACAGACTGACCAAGTTCTGCCTGTAATAATTGAATGGTAGCAAGCATCTGTGCTGCATCGGCATGCTGATCAAGTTGCTGCTGTAAGCGGTTAATCAAAGACTGGATTCTTTCCATTTGTTTATACTACTTTTGAAATCACAGATGATCACAGATTAAAAATCCGTGCTTAAAATTACAAACAGTTTGCCAGCATTTATAATACAATATTTTTTTTAACGATGTTTATTGAGCCAAATATACGGGGAGAACGCCGCGGATGGATAGAAGTGATTTGCGGATCCATGTTCAGCGGAAAAACGGAAGAACTTATTCGCCGGTTGAAACGGGCAAAGATTGCCAACCTGAAAGTGGAAATTTTCAAACCTGCCATAGATGTAAGATTTGATGCAGTAAAAATTGTATCGCATGATGAAAATGCAATTCTATCTACCCCAATAGATAGTTCTCAAACACTTTTATTACTTGCACAGGGTGTAGATGTAATTGGTGTGGATGAAGCCCAGTTTTTTGACAACGAAATTGCAAATGTATGTGATGAGCTTGCTTTTCGTGGTGTAAGAGTGATAGTTGCCGGGTTGGATATGGATTATCTCGGCAATCCTTTTGGGCAAATGCCCAACCTGCTTGCAAAAGCAGATTATATTACAAAATTGCATGCCATCTGTGTTCGTTGTGGCAGTAATGCCAACTACAGCTACCGGAAAATACCCAATGACGATCAGGTAATGCTGGGCGCCAAAGATGTGTATGAACCAAGATGCAGGAAATGCTATGGTGAAAAATGAATTAAGATAATGGATTGCAGGTAACAGATAATACAAAAAAAATTGCCTGATTGAAACTCTCATTTTATTTCTCACAACACACCCTCATTCCCATCTGAAAAATTTAATAGCCAGAATATAAACAATCACTCCCCAGATTCCGAGAATTCCAATTTGTTTCAGGCAATCAGAAAGATGAGCACCTTCAAATGCAATATTCCGCATTGCATCATTCAAATGTTTTAGTGGCAGCACATCAGCAATTGATTTTAACCAACCCGGAAAAGCATCCGTGGAAAAAAAAGTTCCGCCGATTAGAAACTGAGGCATTGTAATAAGATTGGCAAAAGGCGGAATGGCGCTTTCATTTCTTGCAAGACCGCTTACTATAAAACCAAAACCCATAAAAACAATAAGCCCGAGCAAACTCAGAACCATTAATTCAATAAAAGTTATTACCCCATTGATTAATGTAAATTGAAATGCAAAATGCCCGATTAAAAGTATAACCACGGCTGTTATCAATCCAAACAAAACACGGCTGATGGCTTCACCCAAAACGATATAAGAACGCTTTATAGGCGTAGCATAAAATCTTTTCAGCACCAATGTTTGCCGCAGGCCAAAAAATATAAAGGCCACACCAAATACACCGGCACTTAATAATGAGAAGCCTAGTTGACCTGGTAAAATAAAATCAATCGTTCTGTAAATTCTTCCGGGAACTTTCACCACATCATTACTAATAACTGCAACAGATGGCACGGAAGAAAAATGTTCTTCATTAATTCCTTTAATTACTCCTTCCAGTATGGAACGTATTACACCAATATTCTGTGGATTGACAGCATCGGATGTTTTCAGATGAATGCTTAAAGGCTTATTTGCTTCAGTTGGTTTTACAATATTTATAATGGCAGAGATTCTTCCTTTCTCCAAATCTCTTAAAGTTTCCAATGAATCTTTGGTGATAATATTAAAGCCCGGAATATTTTTAAGTTGCTGATAAATGATATTAGCCGTATCAGATTGCTTATCCAATGCAACCTTTACCGCCACCCTGCCGCTGCCGCCAATAAAACCAAAGACAAGAATAAATATTAGTGGAAAAATAAAACTGAAAATAACTGCAGAAGGACTTCTGAAAACAGCCGTAAGACTTCCTCTTGATATGGCCAGCATTGCCCTGAGCTGGCTGTATGGTTTTGGCATTAAAATAAGTTGAAGAGCAAATGTATTGACTATTGGATTATAAACTCAAACGGCAATCTTGTCTGCACTGTATTCGTCATTTGTTTTACACGAATCAACTCTTTATAAATTTTATACTGCTCCTCTCCTAATTCATTTCGCATGGTTTGTGTTTTCAATCCCTTGTCGCCGGCGCCAAATAACCGGTCAAAAATATTTTTTACTTCTGGATATTCTCTCAGTTTATAATCTTTCAGCTTTGCCATTCTTGCTGCACAATCCACTGCATCCTGCAAGCCGCCGAATTTATCTATCAATCCAATTTTAATTGCTTTGGCGCCGCTCCATACTCTGCCCTGTGCAATGCTGTCAATATATTCAACAGGTTTTTTTCTGCCATCAGACACTCTTTGTTTGAAGCCGCTGTAAATTTCATCAACACTTTTTTGAATAAATTTTTTCTCATTCTCAGCCAACGGACGATAAATAGCGCCTGCATCAGCATAAGGCGATGTCTTTACACCATCAAATGTTACTCCTAATTTATTTTTAAAAAAACCCTGCATGTTGGGAATAATTCCAAATACGCCAATTGAACCCGTAATAGTAGTTGGGCTTGCAAAAATGCTATCTGCCGCACAGGAAATATAATAGCCGCCGGATGCTGCCACATCTCCAAAACTTACCACCACAGGTTTTTCTTTTTTAGCAAGAGAAAGTTCACGCCAGATGGTTTCACTTGCCAATGCGCTGCCGCCGCCGCTGTTTACACGAAACACAATTGCCTTTATCGTTTTATCCAGTCTTGCTTTGCGGATAAGTTTTATATAATCGCTGCTGGCAATCTGTTGTTGTTCGTCGCTGCTGCCATCTATAATATCTCCCTGTGCATAAATAAGAGCAATGCGTTCACCGGAAAATTTTTTATACTCAGCCGCCTTGAAATAACTGCTGATGGTTACAAAATTTATTTTATCATATTTAGCCGAACTTAATTTTTGTTTTATTTCATCCCGCACTTCATCATCATATTTTACACCATCAATCAATTTTTTATCCACTGCATCCTGCGGTGTTTGAATGGCAGCTTCATTTGCAAACTGGTGAAGTGTTGCAGTATCAATCTTTCTTGTCTCAGATGCTTTTTGTAAAAAATGGCTGTACAGGTCGCCTAACCATTCAGATGTTTGTATTTTATTTTCGGCAGTCATTTTATCTGTACGGAAAGGTTCTGTTGCACTTTTAAATTTACCCGCATAAAAAATCTGCGGTTCAATATCTAATTTTTCCAAAGTGCCTTTTAAAAACAGAAGCTCTGAACTGAAACCCATCCAGTCAAAATACCCTTTTGGATTTATATAAATTTTATCGGCCACATTAGCTACATGAAAAGATTTCTGATTCATCATTTCGCTGTACGCAATAATGAATTTTTTGCTTTGTTTAAAATCGGCGAGTGCATTCCTGATTTCTTCATTGGTGGCAAAGCCATTGGGATTAAGGCCAGCCTGCAGGTAAATACCTTTTATCTTTTCATCTGTCTTTGCCTTTTGAATCAGCCTTACCAAATCATAAACTCCGGGCACACTCATTTCATCATTGCTGCTGAAACTTGCCAGTGGATTATCTATTTGCTGTTCAGATAAAGGTTGACCGAGATTTATTACCAGCACAGAATTTTTTTCCATTATTGGTTTATCACTGCTTGCCAATCCTGCCACCATCGCAAATACTATAAAAAAAGCAATCAATGAAAAAACAATGAACGCCAGCAAGGATGCAAAAAACATTTTAAAAAAGCTATTCATATTTTTTTATTTATTTAAGCCGTAAAAATAAAGATATTTGAGCCGTTGATAACTGTTCGTTTATGAATACAGCATATTTACTGATAGGTGGCAATTTAGGAAACAGGAAAGAGAACCTTCAAACTGCACAGTCATTAATTGAGCAGCATTGTGGGCGGCTGGTAAAAAAATCTGCGCTGTATGAAACCGCTGCCTGGGGCAATACCAACCAACCATCGTTCTTAAACCAGGTATTGCAGATAGAAACTTCAGCGAATGCCCGGCAACTGATTCGCAAAATTTTAAAAATAGAAAAAATGATGGGCCGGGTGCGGCATGAAAAACTGGGGCCAAGAATAATTGACATTGACATTCTTTTTTTCAACTCAGAAATTTTTAATCTCCGTTTATTAAAAATACCACATCCCGAAATGCAGAACAGAAAGTTTGTATTAATTCCACTGGCTGAGATTGCAGCAACATTAGTTCATCCTGTTCTTAATAAATCTGTTTCCCAACTATTGGATGAATGTCCGGATAATCTCAAAGTAAAAATAATTGAATAGTTTATATTAAGGCACATCGGCATATTATTTGGAAATATTTAAACCACAATAGGCACATAGAAACATAGGGTTTCACATAGAAAACAAAATTAAATTCCTATGTGTGTATTCACTATGTGCCTTATGTGCCTATTGTGGTTCAAATAAAAAAAATGTTCCCGGGGATTTATCCACAAGTTTCACCAATTCATTTTATAAAAACTCATTTCAGTTATTTTGCACTCCCTTCAATTGACAATTATAAATTATCAATTGAAAATATATAATGAACTATCACTTCATCACCATAGAAGGAAATATCGGCGCTGGTAAAACAACTCTTTCACATCTGCTATCAAGGCATTTTAATGCAAGGTTGGTTTTAGAAGAGTTTGCAGACAATCCCTTTCTGCCAAAATTTTATGAGAATCCAAAGCTCTATGCTTTTCCGCTGGAACTTTTTTTTATGGCAGAAAGATATAAGCAATTAAAAGACCTGGTGCAGCAAAAAGACCTTTTTCAACATGTAACTGTATCTGATTATTTATTTACCAAATGTCTTTTGTTTGCCAAAGTAAATTTGCCCGATGATGAGTTTCGGCTATATCAGCGGTTGTTTGAAATAATGAACCAGCAAATGCTGCAACCCGACCTGCTTATTTACCTGCACACTCCCTTACACAAACTAAAAGAAAATATAAAAAAGAGAAACCGTTCTTACGAACAGAATATTTCTGATGAATATTTATTCAACATACAGGAAACTTATACGCATTATATAAAACAACATAACATAAAAACTCTTTTCATTGATGCATCCAATGCCGATTTTCTGGGTAATGAAAAACATCTGCAGACAGTGATTGATGCCCTTGAAAATGATTATGCAGACGGGCAGCATTATCTTACGCTGCCATAGAATCAAGAATCAATATGCAATTGGCAATAGACAACCGCAACTAAAAACCAAGACCAAACACAAATTACCAGTGACAAAACCAGCTATATTAATTAATAAAGAATTTACATGGTTCATCATTGCCCGTATATTATTTATAGCCGGCCTCCGCATGACGCCGGTTTTACTCGGCTGGCGGTTATATGAAATTACCGGAAGCAAACTTTCATTAGGCATACTTGGATTATCAGAAGTTATTCCGGCACTCGCCCTGGCATTACCAGCAGGCGTAAAAGTTGATAAGAGTAATAAACACCGGTTACTCAGTATTTGCATTGCATTTTATTTTTTAGTAATGCTGGGTTTATTATTCATCACTTCTCCGCAGATGCTGCAAAATACTTCTGCAAAATTTATTGAGTGGGGTATTTATTCATTAATCTTTGGCACGGGCATTATCAGGGCTTACAGTGCATCAGCTTTTAATTCTTTTCTTGCACAATTAGTTCCTTCCGCATCATTGGTAAAAGCAGTTTCTGTAAATAGCATGGTGTGGTTAGTGGCAGCAGTAATGGGTCCCGCTGTTGCGGGTGTGTTAATGGGATATACAAATATTACTGTTGCATTTATTGTAGTTTGTTCGCTTGTGTTTGTTGCTTTTTTTCTTTTTCAAAATATAAAACCAAAACCTGTAAGCTGGAACCCCGGCAATACAAAAACATGGGATGGTGTAAAAGAAGGATTGCGGTTTGTTTATAATCAAAAAGCATTATTGGGAGCTATGAGTTTGGATATGTTTGCAGTTTTGTTTGGCGGCGCCGTGGCATTATTGCCTGTATTCGCTGTAGATATTTTACAAATAGGTCCGCAGGGTTTAGGCTGGTTAGTAGCCGCTACTTACTTAGGAAATTTTGTTGCCATTGCATGGATTACATCACACCCCTTAAAAAATAAACAGGGCAAATCATTATTAGTTGTTGTTGCAGGTTTTGGTGTTTGCATTTTAATATTTGCCATTTCAAAAAATTTCTGGTTAAGTTTTGCAGCCTTATTTATAAGTGGTTTGTTTGATGGTGTCAGCGTCATCATCCGCGGTACGATTGTACAATTATTTGTGCCGGATGAAATGCGGGGAAGAGTATCTTCTGTAAATTCCATGTTCATCAATTCATCCAATGAACTGGGACAGTTTGAAAGTGGAGTTGCGGCATCGCTGCTGGGCACAGTTCCATCCGTCATCTTCGGCGGTTGCATGACTTTATTTATTTCAATCTTTACCTGGTTCAAAGCGCCGACTTTAAGAAAATTTGAATACTGAGCCCCCTGTCCCCCGAAGTAAGCCCCCTGTCCCCCGAAGGGGGAACTTAGGTCAATCATTCTTTTATTTTCATAACTTCATTATAGAATTAAGTTGTAATTTTTTTGTAGCCAGCTTTTGTACCCTGATTGAACTTTTGTTGCGACGCTCCCTTGTACTTTTTGTTCGCTATTCAACAAAAAGAATGTAC
>JANOJO010000047.1:0-1629 GCA_031418795.1 Bacteroidota bacterium
AGCGCAGCTAACTCCGGCAGTTGTGCCGGTTCCATTTCTGATAATGATATCCGGATGGATTCGATAATAGCCCCTGTGTATGGAAGAATTTCTACTTCAACAGCATTAACAGCGGCCACAGTTGTTTCGGCAAGAATAAAAAATCTTGATGATGCAAATGTGACAAATTTCAATATGCTTTATTCTGTAAATGGTGTGCCGGTGGCAAATGAACCGGTAGCAGTTATTATTGCACCCGGCGCTACTTATGTTTATAATTTTACTGCTACTTATAATTTTTCTGCAGCAGGTAATTATGTGTTGAGGGTGGAAGTGCAAAATACTACCGGTGCTGATCCTGTTACTGTAAACAATTTTATTATTGATACAATCAGGCAATTGAATAATGCAGTTGTTACACTTCCTTTTACTGATAATATTGAAACTGCAACTTCAAGATCATATTATAAAAACCGGTTTGGTGTTGCTGGAATTGACAGGTATGATTTTACCAACACAGATCCGCTTGGAAGATTTACAACCTTTCTCAATACAGGAATGGCCTACTCAGGAACTAAATCGCTGATTATGGATTTTGACGGCTGGAATGGTGGCGTTGGCAGCAACAATTATATTTATGGCACTTATAATCTTACCGGTGTTGATGCTGCGATCAAGGATATGCGTTTGGATTTTCAATTTAAATCGCATGGCGACAGTGTGGTGAATGCAGTAAATAAAATATGGATACGGGGAGATGATAGCAAACCCTGGGTGGAGGCATTCACACTTTCATCAAATGGAAATACACCTGGTGTTTTTAAAAAAACAAAAAGTATTGAACTCTCCGATTTGCTTGTGGCAAATACACAAAATTTCAGCAGCAGTTTCCAGGTTCGTTTCGGTCAGTTTGGTATTGTAAGAATAAACGATAACGACGGTTTCCAGGGGCATAATTTCGATGACATCCGCCTGTACGAAGCCATTGATGATATTCAAATGATCAGTATTGATACACCCACTGTAATCAGTTGCGGTTTGAATAATACAGTGCCGGTAAAAGTTACTGTTCGCAATTCTTCATCATTAGCCATCAGTAATATACCTGTAAGATTGGTGGTGGATGGCGGTGTCCCGGTACTGGAAACTATTACATTTTCTATTCCTGCAAATTCAACTTACCAATACACATTTACTGCTACGGCTGATCTTAGTGCAACAGGCAATCATACAGTTTTGGTAAATGTGCAGTATGCCTCTGATAATTTTAAAGACAATGATACGGTAACCGTGAACCTGGTAAATTCTGTTGTTGTTAATTCATTTCCTCATATTGAAAACTTTGAAAGCAACAATGGCGGCTGGTACAGCGGCGGAGTTAATGACTCATGGGAGTATGGAATTCCAGCATCTACCAAAATAAATAAAGCTGCCAGTGGCACTAAAGCATGGAAAACAAATTTGAATGGTAATCATTCTGATTTGGAACTTTCATACCTGTATTCACCCTGTTATTCTATTACAGGTATGACCAATCCAACTTTGAGTTTAAGTATTGCTCTTGATTTGGAAGATTGCGGCGGCACACTTTGCGACGGAGCTTATTTTGAATATTCAGAAAATGGAAAAACATGGAACAGGCTTGGCAGC
>JANOJO010000048.1:0-8783 GCA_031418795.1 Bacteroidota bacterium
AGGCCAGCTTATCGAAGAGACTGATGATAAAGAGAAAGGTTGATATGTGTTGAGTAAAGAATTAAAGCAGATGTGGTAGAGCAAGAAGTTGATTAAAAATATAAAGCACCGCTCCCTCTCCCGTCATTGCGAGCAAAGCGAAGCAAGGAGAGGGAGGTGGAGGGTGAGGTTAAATTGAACATTGAGCATTGAACATTGAAAATTGAACATTTAAAAAGTGAAACATGGATACACTTGAAGTATTAAAAGAAAAAACAGTAACTAAGAAAGTTGAATCAATAAGCGGAAGCGAAGCTGTTCTTCGTGCTTTTGTTGCCGAAGGTGTTGACATCATCTTTGGTTATCCCGGTGGCGCTATCATGCCCATCTATGATGCATTGTATGATTATCATGACAGGATAAAACATATTCTTGTCCGCCATGAACAGGGAGCTATACATGCTGCGCAGGGTTTTGCAAGAGTAAGCGGAAGAACCGGTGTTGTTTTTGCAACCAGCGGTCCCGGCGCAACTAATCTTGTAACTGGTTTGGCAGATGCAATGATTGACTCCACTCCTGTCGTGTGTATCACTGGCCAGGTGTTTGCTCATTTACTTGGAACTGATGCTTTCCAGGAAACAGATGTAATAAATATTACCACACCCGTTACCAAATGGAATTACCAGGTTACTGATGCTAAAGAAATTCCTTCTGTTTTGGCAAAAGCATTTTATATAGCTGGCAGCGGCAGACCCGGGCCAGTATTAATTGATATTACTAAAAATGCACAACTTCAATTATTCGATTATGATGGTTATAAAAAATGTGACCATATAAGAAGTTACCGCCCCAAGCCGATTGTAAGAAAAAAGTATGTTGAAGAAGCAGCTAAACTGATTAACGAAGCAGAAAAACCATTTGTAATTTTTGGGCAAGGAGTTATTCTTGGTAAAGCAGAAAAAGAATTTATCAAATTTATTGAGAAAGCAGGCATTCCCACTGCATGGACAATTTTAGGAATGAGTGCAATACCAACCAATCATCCGCTTGCTGTTGGTATGTTAGGTATGCATGGAAATTATGGCCCCAATCTTTTGACAAACGAATGTGATGTATTGATTGCAATCGGTATGCGATTCGATGACCGCGTAACAGGAAGGTTGGATAAATATGCAAAGCAGGCAAAAGTTATTCATCTCGATATTGACCCGTCAGAAATTGATAAGAATGTAAAAACAACCGTATCTGTTTGGGGTGATTGTAAAGAAACATTGCCTTTATTAACTGAGTTGGTACAACAAAAAGTTTATCCGCAGTGGCTGCAGAAGTTTAATGATTGCATGAAAAAGGAACAGGAGAAATGTATCAAAGCAGAAATGAACCCTGATACAGAAGTTCTCACCATGGGTGAAGTGATAACTGCTATTAATGAACTAACCAAGGGCGATGCAGTAATTGTAACGGATGTGGGCCAACATCAGATGGTAGCATGCCGTTATGCAGAATACAATAAAAGTAAAAGCAATATCACCAGTGGTGGATTAGGTACAATGGGTTTTGCGCTGCCTGCTGCAATAGGCGCCAAGTATGGTGCACCTGAAAGAACAGTTATTGCAATCATTGGTGATGGTGGTATTCAAATGACCATACAGGAACTCGGCACCATTATGCAATTCAAACCCGATGTAAAAATTATTATTCTTAATAATAAATTTTTAGGAATGGTTCGCCAGTGGCAGGAGTTGTTTCACCAGAATCGTTATTCGTTTGTTGATATACAAAGCCCCGATTTTGTAATGGTGGCAAAAGGTTATGGCATCGAAGGGAAAAGTATTTGTATAAGAGAAGACGTAAAAAATGCATTGACTGAAATGCTGAATCATAATGGAAGTTTTTTATTGGAAGTAATGGTAGGAAAAGAAAACAATGTATTTCCAATGGTTCCTCAGGGTCGCGGCGTGGCAGAGGTAGTTCTTTCAAAAGATGAGATTTGATTTACATAACAATTTATTAAATCAATATCCATGATAACTGAAATAGCTCTTTTAAAAATAAGGCCGGGACAATCTGCAGCATTCGAAGGTGCTTTTACGCAAGCACAACCAATAATTGAATCAATGAATGGATATATACAACATGAATTGCAGCAGTGTATGGAAGAAGATGATAAGTATTTGCTGGTTGTTCGTTGGAAAACAATTGAAGACCACACAATAGGATTCCGGCAAAGTGAAGGGTATAAAGAATGGAAAAAACTATTACATCATTTTTATGACCCATTCCCGGTTGTTGAACATTATAAACGAATTTTTTAAACTTTTTTATGAATAAACAGGAATATACAATCACGGTTTATACAGAAAACCAAATCGGTTTGTTGAACCGTATCGCTATTATTTTCTCAAGAAGGAAAATAAATGTGGAGAGCCTGAATACTTCCCCTTCTGAAGTAGACAGTGTGCATCGCTTCACTATCGTCATCAATGAAACAGAAGATGTGGTGCGTAAACTTTGCCGCCAGATTGAAAAACAGGTGGAAGTACTAAAAGCTTATTATAATACCAATGAAGAAATCATATGGCAGGAACTTGCTTTGTATAAAGTACCAACTGAAATTATTGCTGAAGAAGTAAAAGTAGAAAGATTGCTTAGCCAGTTTGGTGCAAAAGCAGTTGTAATAAGAAAAGATTATACAGTCTTTGAAGTAAGTGGTCAGCGTGAAGAAACCGATGCGTTCATTAAAGTATTAGAACCATTTGGGTTAATTGAATTTGTTCGTAGTGCAAGAGTAGCAATTATAAAAAACAGCGATGGCTTTCATAAAAAATTAAAATCATTTGAATACAAAGAGCCGGGTGAGAATGTAATCGAAAATGAATTTTTAGATAAGAACCAGGAAGTGTTTAGTATGTGAACCCCTGTCTCGGCCAGTTGGCGGAGAACTTAGGTTGAACATGCTTTCAACAACCATCCCCTCCCTGGAGGGGCGAATTTAGGAGACACTTTGCTTTAGGAAACCGGGGTGGGTTGCTAAATAGGAATACAAAAAGATGAACGGAGCGTCGCAACAAAAGTTCAATCAGGGAACAAATGCTGGTAAACAAAAAAAATAACTTAAACTTTTAAAATAAACAACAATGGCAAAATTAAATTTCGGCGGCACAATGGAAAACGTTGTAACCCGTGAAGAATTTCCCCTGGCAAAAGCACAGGAAGTACTGGCAAATGAAACCGTAGCTGTAATTGGTTATGGTGTACAAGGTCCCGGCCAGGCACTCAATCAAAAAGATAATGGCATCAATGTAATAGTTGGTCAGCGTAAAGATTCAAAGACATGGGATAAAGCAATCCGCGATGGATTTGTACCCGGTGAAACCTTGTTTGAAATTGAAGAAGCATTACAACGTGGTACTATCATCTGCTATTTGTTGAGCGATGCTGCACAGATAGCTTTATGGCCAACTGTAAAAAAACATTTAACTCCCGGCAAAGCATTATATTTTTCTCATGGCTTTGGTATCACGTTCAATGAACAAACAGGTATCATTCCTCCTGCTGATGTGGATGTATTCTTAGTTGCACCAAAAGGAAGCGGCACATCATTACGCAGAATGTTTTTACAGGGTCGTGGTTTGAATAGTTCTTACGCCATTTTCCAGGACGCTACAGGAAAAGCATTTGACAGGGTAATTGCTCTTGGTATTGCAGTAGGCAGTGGTTATTTATTTGAAACAGATTTCAAAAAAGAAGTGTACTCTGATTTAACTGGCGAAAGAGGAACATTAATGGGTGCAATACAGGGAATATTTGCTGCGCAATACCAGGTATTGCGTGATAAAGGCCACTCTCCTTCTGAAGCATTTAATGAAACTGTGGAAGAGTTAACTCAATCATTAATGCCGCTGGTTGCAGAAAATGGAATGGACTGGATGTATGCCAACTGTTCTACAACCGCTCAGCGTGGCGCATTGGATTGGTGGAAAAAATTCCGTGATGCAACTGCTCCGGTGTTTAAAGAATTATATGAAAGCGTTGCAAGTGGTAAAGAAAGCCAGCGTTCAATTGATTTGAATTCTCAACCTGACTATCGTGAAAAATTAGAAGTAGAATTGAAAGAACTCCGTGAAAGTGAAATGTGGCAGGCTGGTAAAACAGTTCGTTCTCTTCGTCCGGAAAACCAACCAGCAAAAGCTGAAAAGAAAAAAGCTGAACCAGTAGCATAAAAAAAACATAAAGACGCTAAGAATCAAGTAATGCAAATACCTGGCGCCTGATAAACTTTTCGCCTTTGTGTAAAAAATAAAATGAGTACAACAACAAATAAGATATCACTCGATTTCAGCGGGGCAGCATCACGACTGAAAAAAATCGTAACAAAAACTCCTTTGCAACGCAACCATAATCTTTCAAAAAAATATGATTGTAATATTTTTCTGAAGCGGGAAGATTTGCAGGTAGTGAGAAGTTACAAACTACGCGGCGCTTACAATATGATGAGCAGCCTTTCAAAAGAACAATTAGAAAAAGGAGTTGTTTGTGCAAGCGCAGGTAATCATGCACAGGGTTTTGCCTACAGTTGTAAAAAACTGAACCTGCCTACCGGACAGGCAGGTGTAAAAGGTGTGGTGTTTATGCCTGTGATAACGCCTAATCAGAAAATCAAGCAGACAAAAATGTTTGGTGAAGATTTTATTGAAGTGAAATTAGTGGGTGATACGTATGATGATTGTGCAGCAGCAGCAAAAAAATATACAGAAGAAACCGGTAAGACTTTCATCCCACCTTTTGATGATTATAAAATCATTGAAGGGCAGGGAACGGTTGCTGTTGAAATTCTTGAAGAACTAAGCTATGTAGATTATTTATTTGTGCCTGTTGGTGGCGGCGGACTATGTGCAGGTGTGGGTTCTTATTTCAAAACCTATTCACCCAAAACAAAAATAATCGGGATTGAACCCGAAGGTGCACCAGCCATGTTTGAAGCGTTGAAGAAAGGTCACCCCGTTACATTAGACAGCATTGACCGCTTTGTAGATGGAGCAGCAGTAAAAAGAGTTGGGGATATTACTTTCCCTATTTGCAAAGAAGTGCTGGATGATATGCACCTTGTTCCTGAAGGAAAAGTCTGTTCAACTATTTTGAAATTATATAATGAAGATGCAATAGTGGTTGAACCGGCAGGTGCATTATCTATTGCAGCCCTTGATGACTATGCCAATGAAATAAAATGGAAAACCGTAGTTTGTATTGTGAGCGGCAGTAATAATGATATTGACCGCATGCAGGAGATAAAAGAACGTTCCTTGCAATATGAAGGTTTGAAACATTATTTCCTTATCAATTTTGCACAACGCCCCGGCGCTTTAAAAGAATTTGTAAACTATGTGCTTGGACCCACAGATGATATCACACGATTTGAATACATGCAGAAGAATAATAAGGAAGCAGGACCAGCATTGGTGGGTGTGGAATTACAGAGCCGGGAAGATTATAATGCACTCTTAAACAATCTTACCAAATACCATATCGGTTATACTGAATTGAGTAAGGATAATACTTTGTTTAGTTATTTGGTATAATGCCCGCTAATAAATCTTTTTTCAGTTACTTTGCCTGCCTCTCCGGTAGGCAGGCTCCGGTTTTTGCCGGAGCATTTTTATTCTCAAAACTAAATTCAAATGTCATTAGTAAAAGTCGGCCTGGTGCAGATGAGCTGCACAAACAATAAAGAAGAAAACCTGCAGAAAGCGATTGAAAAAACAAAAGAAGCTGCTGCCAAAGGTGCACAGATTGTTTGCCTCCAGGAGCTATTCACATCTCTATATTTCTGCGATGTGGAAGATTATGAAAATTTCAAACTTGCAGAAACCATTCCAGGGCCATCAACAGAACTACTAAGTACACTTGCAAAAGAACTGAATGTGGTAATCATTGCTTCGTTGTTTGAAAAAAGAGCACAGGGTATCTATCATAACACAACTGCTGTACTGGATGCTGATGGAACTTATCTTGGCAAATACCGTAAAATGCATATACCGGATGACCCGGCTTATTATGAAAAATTTTATTTTACCCCAGGCGATTTGGGTTATAAAGTATTTGAAACAAAATATGCTAAACTTGGTGTATTGATTTGCTGGGACCAGTGGTATCCTGAAGCTGCAAGAATTACTTCGCTGATGGGTGCAGAAATTTTATTCTATCCAACAGCGATCGGTTGGGCAACTGCACAGGATGAAACAACAAATACAGAACAATACAATGCATGGCAAACCATTCAGCGCAGTCACGCAATAGCAAATGCAGTGCATGTGGTAAGTGTGAACCGTGTGGGGCTCGAACAAAACGGTGCCATGAAATTCTGGGGTGGTTCATTTGTAAGTAATCCTTTCGGTTCTGTTTTATATTCGGCTTCTCATGCCAAAGAAGAAGTAAAAGTTTTGGAAATTGATTTATCCAAAACGGACAGATACAGAACGCACTGGCCGTTTTTAAGAGACAGAAGAATTGATTCTTACCAACCGATTACGCAAAGATTTATTGACGAAGAGTAATAAAATGCTCAAAGTTCAATGCTCAACTAACAATGTCCAATGTAAGGACACCTCATAATTGAACATGGAGCATTGAAAATTGAACATTGAAAATTTATTAAATGGACACGCCGACACCGAAAGATTCAGGTTACTATTTCCCTGCTGAATTTGCTCCTCATGTTGCCACCTGGCTTAGCTGGCCGCATAAAGAAGAATCATGGCCGGGAAAGATTCAAAATATATTTCCATACTACAGCCGCTTTATAAAATATTTGGCGCATAGTGAAAAGGTTTGTATCAATGTGAATGATGAAGCGATGAAGGCTTTTGCAATTAGTTGTTTGCAAAATGAAGGAGTGGATTTATCGCAAGTAAGTTTCTTTTTTCATCCTACTAATGATGCGTGGTGCAGAGACCATGGCCCTGCATTTTTAATTAATCCTGAGGCAGAAACAAAAAAAATTATTGTTGATTGGGATTATAATGCCTGGGGTGGTAAATATCTTCCCTGCGATTTAGATGATGTGATACCAACATTGATTGCAAACCAACTTAGAATTCCAGTTTACAATCCCGGAATAATAATGGAAGGTGGATCCGTTGACTTTAATGGTAAAGGAACTGTTATTACTTCCACCGCATGTTTATTAAATAAAAACCGTAACCCTCATCTGAATCAAAAACAGATTGAAGAATTCCTTTGCAACTATTATGGAATGGAACAGGTGCTTTGGGTGGATGAAGGAATTGTTGGCGATGATACAGATGGGCATATTGATGATACGGTTCGTTTTATTGATGAAGACACGGTGATTGCCGTAGTGGAAGAAAATATAAACGATGAGAATCATGACTTGCTTGAAAAAAATCTGAAACAACTTTCTTCTATGAGGTTGCTGAATGGTAAACAATTAAATATTGTTGAGCTGCTCATGCCCGATTATTTAGAATATGATGGTCAGCGTCTCCCCTGCAGCTATGCTAACTTTTATATCTGCAATAAATATGTGATTGTTCCCATCTTCAACAGTACAAAAGATGATAAAGCATTACAAATAATTTCCGGCTGTTTTCCCGGAAGAGAAACAATCGGTATTGACTCCACAGAAATTATCTGGGGGCTTGGAAGTTTTCATTGCCTCAGTCAGCAGGAACCGGCGGTATGATTGAATTTATTTTTTAATTGACGCTATCCGGCGCTGGGTCGCCCCTGCACACATACCCACGCAGGCAGACCTCACGCTAACGGCATTCATTTTATTACAGATTATTTGGAAGACCCCGCAAGTACTGAAACTGAGTTTCTCAAATAAATTTTACTTTAAAATTATCTTCCCACAACTAAACTTTCAAACTCTTTATCACCGGTTTTGTTTAAAGCTAAGCATAACATTCTATCATTTTTATTTTACATTTTGGTTTCGTTTAGTTGGAACTCTACAGAGAACTGCGATGCGCTACCTGCATACAGGCAACAAAGATTTACTAAAGATTATAAGCCCTTTAGATAATTTAGCATTAACTTAAATTGTATTTGCGCTACTCCTTACAGTAGCGTATTTTTTTATAAATCGCTATAAATAAATGAGGTAATAAAATTGTTTGACTTATAAAGTAGCGTATTTTAGCTGAAATACAATTGTTGGCTGCAAGGCGCTGACCGTTTACTAAGTCAGACCGTGGAAACAAAATACTCTGTAACATTGGCGACAATATTCTCAATGTTTGCTTTATAAAAACCAGCACCGTTCATACATCCACATTCAACAATAAAATATTCATCGCCACATAAACAAATATCCATAACAAAAACATCATGGGGAGTATATTGTTGACATCTCTCTTCAGCAAAAGAAACAACATCGGCAGGACATCCTTCCTCTTTTCTTAGTTTAAAATATTCTCTATACTTTGACGCAGCGACAACTTTTTTATTGACAACCCAAAGCCGCCATTCGTAATGTATATTGTACGGCTCTGACACAACTATTTTACTTTCAAGGGACAGATTGGTATTCTCAACTACTTTAAGTTTTTCGTACCAATCACCAATCTCATCAAAACGCTTGACTTCACCAGCAAATGATTTGCTATCATCGTTTGGACGAATAAAGAGTAATTTATCAGGACTATAATTATTGCCGTCAATTAGTTCTTTAAATGTTATGACCGAGGCATCATAATTAAGCATATGCCGACCCCACTTTTCAATATAGTTTTCTATTGAAAAAGTAACTTCATCAAAGAACAGACCTTTCCTAAGGTTTG
>JANOJO010000049.1:0-2664 GCA_031418795.1 Bacteroidota bacterium
CACCCGGAAAAAATTTTCAAAGACCTTCTTCCGGTATTCCGGAGCGATGCCGATCCCATTGTCTTTCACGGATAAAATAATTTGTGAAGCATTTTCATTCAGACTGACTTCTATTTCAGGATTGATAAGACAATATTTTAATGCATTATCTAATAAGTTATATACGACACTGGTGAGATGTACACTTCCTCACATTAAAGAAAAATCATCTCCTTGTTTATTATCCTGGGCAAACGCCATAGATAAGTTGCCAAGCAAAAGCGTTAATATGAGTATATATTTTTTCATGATCGTCATTTAATTTTTTAATGCATCAACGTTGATGCTGTTCAGGTATTTGTCAAGCGTCTTTTCATCCAGCAGGTAATCTTCCTGAGTTGGCAATTCGTTTTCATCAACACTATTGGCAACAATGGCAGCATTAACGTCAGTGCCACTAGCCTCCAGGAATTTTATAATTTCATCATCAGATATCTTTGCCAACTCCTGGTCAACATCCTTTATTTGTAACCCTGCTGTAACATAATCAGGTAAAGCATCCTCCTTGTTTCCACCAGCAAATTTTAAAACTCCCAATGCCATCGCCCCTGTAAAAACTGCTGCTACAGCATATTTGATGAAAGTGCTGCTGCGCCATTGTATTTTAATGACTTTAGGCTGCGGTTTTACTTTATTTAAAACAGTTTCACTTAAGTTTTCAAAATAATTTTTTGGTACTTCAAAAACATTTTCGTTTTGAATGCTGTACAACATGGGTGATAAAGCCCTTATTTCTGTAACAGCATCTTCTGCATCCAATGCTTTTATTTTCGATAGAATGGTATCTGCCAGTGTATCAAAATATCCTGTTGGCACATCAGAAACGGAAGAAGCAGTATTACTTAAGCCTTTTTCAATGCCCATCAAAATATCGGTACTAAGATGTACAAAATATCCATCGGGAACCGTAAAAACATTTATTTTTTCGATTGCTGCTACTACGGGACTCAGCTCCTTTAATTCGTTCAATATGTCTATGCTATTTTCCATCTACGTAATTCAGACTATGTTTTTTGTAAAAAGTTTAACTATTTAGTATAAAATTCTCTATTTTTTTAACGGCATGATGGTAGCTCGCCTTCAATGCCCCTTCACTGGTCTCCAACACCCTGCTCATTTTTTCATAAGGCATTTCATCGTAATACCGCAAATTGAATACAACACGCTGTTTTTCAGGTAACTGCTGTATGGCAACCTGTAATTTCCATTCCAGTTTATTAGCATCAAAATGTTTATCGGCCTGCAGTTTATTGCTTAACCCGGTTTCCACATCACTCAGCGATACCGAAGACCTTTTTTTCTGCTGTTCCAGAAATGTAAGGCTTTCGTTGGTAGCAATGCGGTAAAGCCAGGTGTATAACTGACTGTCTTCCCTGAAATTCTCCAGTGAATTCCACACTTTAATAAACATATTCTGCAGTACATCGTTGGCATCATCGTGCGATACAACCATACGACGGACATGCCAGTACAATTTTTCCTGGTATTTTTTTATGATAAGGGTATAGCTGCGCTCTTTGGTTGCAGGTTCCCTGAACTGTATCAGTAGTTCTTTATCGTCTAAGTTTTCAGTCATAATTGGTTGAGCGTAAAAATAAAAAAACCAATCGTACCTCTTCGCTTAACAATCTAACTAAATCTGCTTAAATTACTGCTTTGAGCTACGAAGCACAAATAAGACTGGTATTTTATTAAAAGGTTTATTTATTGAAAATATTTTGAGGCTATTGACCCGTCATGAAAAAAGTTGATGATTACAATTTCAAGCCCCAATATTGCCAGCTGTTTTATTTCCTAAAAGCCATTTATTATACTCGTTTTTATAAAATTTTGACAGTAGAAATAAAAACATAATTACGAAACTTAAAATTAAGAAAACCGGTATTTTATATGTTCGATAAAATATTCTATAATCTGGGCTTAAAATTAAAAATGTTGTAGAAAGTGCAACAAAAAAACTTAAACAGATTAATGAAATTGTACCGCAATAACCAATAGTATAAAATAAAGCTGTCTTGTTTTTTGGAATTTTATAAAATATTTTATAATAACTTTTGGTGTCATTGAAATTAAATAGTGAAACAAATTCTTTTAGTGTCAATGAATTATCAACTTTAGGTATGGCCGGTTTTTTTGTGCAATAAACCCAAAGAGTATAGATAAAACCTGAAATTAAAACTACCTGAACAATTAACATTGTTGTCCAGCCTTTACCAAGTACAGAAACAATTGGATTTAATTCCTTTTCCAGATTTGGAATATAAATGTATGTGGTTATAATGTCACTCAGTCGGGCAACAATTAGTAAAAATGTCAAGAGTAAAAATTTTCTCATAGCATTTAAACTATCAACAAAAATAGCAGGCAACAAATTTTTATACGCTCCCTGAGTTGCGCAGCTATAAGTAATTTTGCTTTGCCCGATTTAACTTCCTCCCATCTTTTATCAAGCATTTTTATAGTTTCCTTGTCTTCGCCTGTTAAAGAATTACTTTCAGGCAGGCTGCTGAAAAGCTTCTCAGAGATTTTTCTTCTTTCCCTTACAGGCAATAACAGCAACTCATCTATATTGTACGCCATAAAAATATTTTTATAAATATACTACTTTCTGCCAATCACTTTTTC
>JANOJO010000050.1:0-1902 GCA_031418795.1 Bacteroidota bacterium
GTTGCGATTATAAAATAATTGCAGGCCTGGGGAAAAAAATTGCAGACTCAGTAACTATAACCTGGCCCAGCCGGACAACTTCAAAAATTTATAAACCCGGAATAAATAAGGTTCACACCATTCAACAAACCGGAAATGAAATACCCGAAAAGGAAATTGAATTACTGAAAATGGAACCTTTATTTGATCTGACCAATAACGTTTTTGAAAAACACACGGAAGATGATTTTGTGGATTTTTACCAGGAAAGAAATATTCCGGTGATGCTTTCAAGAGAAGGGCCCAAAGCTGCTGTTGCGGATGTAAATAAAGACGGGTTGGAAGATATTTATATTGGTGGCGCACATGGCCAGGCCGGCCAACTATACCTGCAAACCACAAGTGGGTTTTTAAAGAAACCTGTTACAGCATTTGAAATGGATAAAGATTTTGAAGATGTGGCTGTTTTGTTTTTTGATTGTGACGGTGATGGTGATGAAGATTTATTTGTTGGAGCCGGCGGTAACAATCTTCCGCCACGAAACAGGCTGCTTCAACACCGGCTTTATAAAAACAATGGCAGTGGAAATTTTACAAAAGACTCTGCAGCATTTCCATTAAACAGTTCAAACATTTCTGTGGCTTGTGCAAATGATTATGATCATGATGGCGATCTGGATTTATTTGTTGGCGGAAGAAGCATATCCCAGAATTATGGATTTATACCCACAAGCTATATTTATGAAAACGATGGTAAAGGAAAGTTTATTGATGTAACAAAGAATTTAAATCAAACTATTGTAAATATTGGCCTGGTTACAGATGCTTTATGGATTGATGTAACAGGCGATAAACAAAACGATTTAATTATTGTTGGTGAATGGATGGCTCCACATATATTTTCTTTCAGTAATGGAAAGATGGAAGAGGTGAAAACAAACATGAACAACCTGTTTGGCTGGTGGCAAACAGTTGCTGCGGCAGATATGGATGGAGATGGTGATAATGATCTTGTGATGGGCAATTATGGGAAAAATTTTTATTTAAAACCTGATGAAAATAATCCTGTAAAACTTTGGGTAAATGATTTTGATAACAATGGGCTTCCTGATAAAATATTTTCACGGACAGTGGATGGGAAGGATGTAACCGTGTTTCTTAAAAAAGATTTTACGGATGCAATGCCCTCGTTGAAAAAAGATAATCTGAAGCATGAGATGTTTGCAAAAAAAACCATTCAAACTTTATTTAGCCCGGAAGTATTGCAAACCACGTCAGTGAAAATATTTAATTATACTTCCAGTTGTATTGCATACAACGATGGCGGGGGAAATTTTACAATTAAGGAACTGCCGGTTACAGCACAACTTTCAAGCATCAATAGTCTGTTGTGCAGGGATATCAACAGAGATGGCAAACCGGATTTGATTTTTGGTGGAAATATTACAGATTGCCTTCCTCAATTTGGAAGAATGGATGCCAACTATGGAACATTATTAATTAACAAAGGTAACAGGGAGTTTGTTGAAATGCCGGCGAAGCAAACAGGTATTACAATTACAGGCATGGTAAGAGATATTGCAATAATACAGGGTAGAAAAGAGAAGTATATTATTTTTTTAAGGAACAATGATTTTCCAGTAATGTATAAGCTAAGAGAAGAAAAATGAGTGAAAGAGATATAATATCAAATTTGCCCTTTAGCCTGATAGAACCTGTAACACAGCAATCAGGATATATAAAAAAATTCCTTATCACAATCTGGTTGATGGTGTTTTTATTTTCATGTTCAAATAAAAAAGTGGATGCCCCCGTAATGTTTGAAGTACTGGAGAGTAAACAAACCGGGCTTGATTTTACCAACAAGCTTACAGCAAAAGCTGATTTTAATTTATTTAAATATTTGTATTTCTATAATGGTGC
>JANOJO010000051.1:0-1725 GCA_031418795.1 Bacteroidota bacterium
TCAGCAACTGGATAGATAAAATCCATTTTTAGAGCGAGAAGATTACATTTATTGCTGTTATTAGTTCTTGACCAAGCTCCAGGTGTAGTAGGTGTACCAGAATTTAGCAAAGAATCTTGCCCTTCACAACTAGCACAAAAAGCTTGATAAATCACTCCATTTTTATCAAATCTACTAGTGCCTCCATCTACATGCTCACCTACATTATTACCAATATAGGTGAGGTCTTTGGTGCCCCAGTCAAGCAACGAGCCCGGCGGATTAGGACTAACTACCAGGATGGTATTAAACTGCGCCAGGCAAATATGGCTTGTAAAACAAATGGCTGCTATAAGAAATATTTTTTTCATGTTGTATTCTTTTTACTTTCCAAAACGATATTGAAACCCTGTACGGACATTTGTTTCAAGGTAACTGGCATTATTCGGTATTATTTCATCTCCATATTTAAACTGGTTTGTACTGATAAAGGTATTCCAGGTTAATTTTTTTGAAACTTTCCAGTCGCAGGTTAATGAAGCGATCAGGTTATTATTGTTTTTAAAACTATTGGTCTTTGAATAATTGTACTGAAACTGTGCCCGCAGGTTCATTTTGTTCTTTACTGCCTGCATGCTTGCCCCGGCGCTGAATGTTATCAATGTTAGTTTAAATCCGGGTACTGAGTTATAAAAATACATCAGGCTGAAATCGGGTGAAATGTTTTTGGTTAAAAAAGTCGGCACATAGGTCAGTAAGGCTGTGTGGGTGTTGTTGGATGTAACGACAGCAGTGATCACATCCCGTTCCTTATACTTGCTGTAATTATAATTAAGGCTCATCAGGTGAATCACTTTGTCATTGCCCCATGTGTATGACGGGTTGAGGCCAAAGTCGTTGCTCACATTTTTAATACCATAAGGGTTGATGCCACTCGGTGTTTCAAACCCAAAATTATTATAGCTCACATTCAGGTTCCAGTGTTCGTTGAATTGTGTGAACCAGTTCAGGTTGGCGATAAACTGTTCTGCCTTCAATGTGGTATTGCTTACATTGTTTATTCTTTTACCCACACTGGCCACCACATTCATTTTATATCCACCCGCCGAATCTTTCCAGGCATTGAATCTTGTATTGAGCATATAATCAAACCGGTCTGGTTGCATAAATAAATAGCCGGGAGTTTGAAAACCGGCGCCGATATATTTCAGTTTTGCGCCGATATCAAAATTCTTTGACTTTTTGCCAAAACCCATATCGCCTGCATAATCTTTTACAGTAGAAGTATGTGCTTTGATAAATGGTTTGAATGATGACTTGCTTGTATCAAGGGGCAGCAACAGGTTTTTAGTATAAATTGACTGCGCCCCTTCTCCATTTACATACCACCCGCCTTTAAAAAATGCTTTGCCCGCAAAACTCATCGTGAATCCTTCCTGTGGTTTGGTAATAAGTGGTCTTGCTGTTACCGAGTTACTATCATCTTTTGCTTTTACAAAATTGAAAGCCATTTCATACTTACCTTCTCTCGCCTTGCCGATCGATAGCATCCAGTTCTTTCTTTTAAATGCCCCGTTGGCAGTGGGTGGTCCTGAAAAATAATTAATCCCTTGCTGAGACAGGCCGGTAAAAAATTTAAAGATATAAGTACCCGGACGCAGATCAACCCCGGCACCGAATACGCCAATGTCACCGGTGCTTAAGTCGGAATAATTTAAATACTGTGTGCCAAGCTGCAACTCCGCC
>JANOJO010000052.1:0-5220 GCA_031418795.1 Bacteroidota bacterium
AACAATTAAATATACAACCCTCCTCCCAATTTCTCAAAAAAATAACCTTGAGTTTCAGGATATTAGTATTCGCTTTTTTGTATTGTAAGTGTCGGCAATGACACCAGGATTTTTTTTAAATATTTTCTTCACCTGAGAACAAATCATCCAATGGACTGACAATATTAACCAACTGTTCCCTTTTTACATGCAGATAACGTGCTGTAGTTTTTATATCAAAATGCCCCAGCAGATCTTTGATGTATTTTATATCAACACCCTTTTCTAATAAATGGGTGGCAAAACTATGCCGCAGGCTATGAAAAGTTAACGTCTTATGTATGCCTGCTTTATTCCTGGCCATCTGAAATATTTTTTGCATACTCTTAGCGCTATAGGGTGTACCTGGTTGAGGCCCTTCAAAAATATATTTTACAGGCATTGGCTTACTTGTTTTGTAATAGCTACTAAGTATATCCAGCAGCACCGGGCTTAACATAACATACCTGTCTTTTTTACCTTTGGCTCTTTCTATTAAAATCTGCATCCGGCTCCGGTCTATATGTTTCAATTGCAGATTCACTACTTCACTTACCCTCAAACCGGCGCTATAGGCTGTAAACAATATAGCTTTATGTTTTTTGTTTTGCAGCGCATTGAATAATCTTTTGAGTTCATCTTCACCTAATACTTTAGGCAAAATAAATTGCTTCTTTGGCCTCGGGATCTCCCAGAAAAATTTTTCTCTTTTCAGCACTTGTTCATAATAAAATTTCATCGCATTAATCCTGCTGTGTAATGTGTTTTCTTTCAAGTGAAGCTTTTCATAACAATAAACAAGGTATCGTTTCAGGTGTTCGGGTTTTAATTCATCGGTGGAAATATCTTTAATGGTTGTAAGCAGTTGTGTCATCTCATTCAGGTAAGTACGTATGGTGGCAGGGCTCATTGCTCTTAATTTCAACTGCTGCTCCATGGCAGGCAATACATGTTTGTTTACCGGCGAAACAGTTGCAATTAACTTTAAATGATTTGTTTGACGTGATAGTACAGGGGGGTTAAATTTTTGTACAGGATTTACCAATTGCCGGGTAACAGGTGCTGATGGTTTTTTCTTTTCAAGATATTTTTTTAACTCACTTACATCAAGTGTCACTTTTTCATTTAGAATTGATATTAATTTATCAAATGATTCCCGGTTTACCGGAACATACCAGCACTTTCCCGACTGACTCCATTTAGCGCCAGCCTTTTTTCTGAGCAGGGTGTTGATGCTTCCATGATTTTCAAAGTAGATTCCAAGCTGCTCACCGCTCTTGTGCAGAAATGGTTTTAGTGTTACTACTGGTTTCATAATTGAATGTTAGCATCTCAACACTCCGGCAAACTCAAGGGCACATTTACTGCCAGTCCGCCATCTGCTGTTTCTTTATATTTACTACTCATGTCTTTTGCCGTATCCCACATGGTCTTTATTACAGCATCCAAAGATACTTTTGCAAAATCAGGCGAACTCTGCAGTGCAAGTTGCGACGCAGTAATTGCTTTTATAGCACCCATTGTATTTCTTTCTATGCAGGGTATCTGCACCAGCCCTCCAATAGGATCACAGGTAAGTCCGAGGTGATGTTCCATTGCAATTTCGGCAGCCATCATTACCTGTCGCTGTGTGCCGCCCATACATTCAGTTAATGCTGCCGCTGCCATGGAAGATGATACACCAATTTCTGCCTGGCAACCACCCATCGCCGCAGATAGTGTTGCTTCTTTTTTAAACATGCATCCAATCTCTGAGGCAGTAAGAATAAACTGAATAATTTTTTCGTTGCTCTGTCCATTACAAAAACAAATGAAATACTGAAGCACGGCAGGTATTACACCGGCTGCTCCATTGGTAGGCGCCGTTACCACCCGGCCAAATGCAGCGTTTTCTTCATTCACCGCCAATGCAAAACAACTTACCCAATCAAGTATATATTTAAAATCATTACCACCGGCGCTAATTGCTTTTACCCAACTTTCATAATCAGTATAAGCCCTGCCATCAATTAATTTTTTATTTAAACTGGCTGCTCTTCTTTTTACTTCAAGCCCGCCGGGCAGTATTCCTTCTGTATGGCAACCTCTGTAAATACATTCATACATAACCGTCCATATTTTTAATATGCCCTCCTTTGTTTCTTTTTCCATACGCCAGGCATTTTCATTTTCCATCACTACTTCAGAAACAGTTAAGCCTGTCTTCATACACCAATGCAATAAATCTTCAGCTGTATTTATGGGAAATGGTAATTGTACAATTTGATTAGTATCTTTTTTTTCTCCTTCCTTAACTACAAAACCACCACCAATGGAATAATAAGTTTCTGCAATTGATTCATTGTTGCTGAATGAAGCCAGAAACGAAACTGCATTAGGGTGAAATGGAAGTGATTCAGAAAACAAAAACTCAATATCTTCCGGTGGATAAAAATCTATTTCAAGCACACCATCAAGCAGCAATTTTTTCCTGGTAAGTATGCCGGCAATTTTTGAATGTACCTTGTTCACATCAAAACTCACAGGGTCATCGCCACTAAGGCCAAGTTGTACGGCAATATCAGTACCATGGCCCTTGCCAGTTTTTGCCAGGGAACCATACAAAAGAATTTTTAAAGATTGTATGTATTGTAACCTGCCTTTATTTTTTAAAGAAAGAATAAACCGCTGTGCAGCACGCCAGGGCCCCAGCGTATGTGAACTGGATGGGCCGATGCCAATTTTAAAAATATCAAAAACAGAAATGGCTTCGTGTGGCAAGGTGAAAATATTAGTTGTATAAAATTAAAATGCCGGTACTGATTTTCAATACCGGCTTACAAGTTATTCTTTTGCATTTATAAAACAGCCACCAGTTCTATTTCAAAATATAGAATAGAATTGGCCGGTATTACAATATTGCCATTGTTATCTCTTCTATCCGTGCTGCCATAAGCCAATGAGGGCGGAGTCCACAATCGCATTTTACCACCCGGCTTTAATTGAATCAAAGCTTTTTTCCAGGATTCAATAAAAAGGTCAATTTTGAAAATAACGGGGCTTGTAGCCTGGTCAAAAATTGCACCGTTGGTTAACTGACCTTTATATTTTACACTTACATCAGAGCAAATAGTTGGAGTGGAACCGCTGCCAGCCACATCTGTTATATAATAAAACCCGCTGCAATGTTTAGTGGCTGATATGGCAATTGATGTAAGATAATTTTCCAGCGTAGTCACTTCAGAAGCCGGGGCTGAAAATGAACATGCATTGTAATCACAATCAATTTTATTTTTAGTACAGGCTGTTAAAAGAGTAATTAATAATAATGCGGCAGATAAATACTTCACTTGGTTTATTTTTTTTTGGCAAATATAAAGCTTACCTGTTTGAGACCAGAAGTAAAATGGATTGGCTGCATACGTTGTAATAAATCCGGTTATTGATTTTGCTTAGATAAAAGTTCACGGTAACGCTGTTCGTTCATATCCCAGCGGTGCTTAACGGAGAAGATGCTTATAAACACAACTATCCCGATAATGGCAATTAATAATACAAGCACCTGCGAGGCATTGGTATTTAAAATCATGGTTGCTCTTTTGTGCCAGCCCGTAGCAATATTGAGAACAAGAGTAATGGTAATAAGTAAACCCAGCGGCAATCCAAATGCCAGGCCATTTAAAATGCTTTTTCGTTTTTTACGGTTCAGCTCCCAGTAATCAAGGAATTTTTTTTCTTCATCAGTAAGCATCAGCAAATTTACAATTACTCAGCAGCTTCTTGCCAACCCGCATTAAAATATTTATCTTGTGGTTATAAAATCGAATACCTTGAAACTATCTTCCTTTCTTGCACAATTCCTTTATACAAATAATGAACTGGTACTGGCAGGTATCGGCAGGTTCCGGATGAATTCGCAGGCAGGCGAAGCAGAACCAGGCAATTCCAAAAACATTCCAATTGCAGACATTGTATTTGAACAGAACAGTACTGCGAAAGTGGATGATAGCTTAGTAAGTTTTATTGCAGTACAATCGGGTAAAATGAAAAGTCTTGCAGCATCTGATCTGGATTCTTATTTAGAATTAGCCAGGCAGTTTTTAAATATTGGCAAGCCATTTTTAATAGATGGCATTGGCGTACTTACAAAAAACAAATCTGGCACACTTGAATTTGCCCCGGGATATTTATTAAACGAAAAGCTGAAGGCAAACGCAACTGCCTCAGGCGACCAGACTTCCAGCACCGAAGATTCTTTTACGAACTACGAGGAAATGCTTTCTCCCAAAAAAACAAAAACACCTGTATCTAAAAGATTGGTATTATGGCTTACCATACTTGCCGGTATAGCGCTGGCAGTATGGGGCGGTTATATTTTATATTCTAAAACAAAAAAATCAGAAACGCCTGTGCAAACCACTACTGTTCCTGTACAACAAAACGATAATACAGTAGTTATTAAAACAGATTCTTCCGCTATACAGTCAAAAGAAACATTTACTACTGCCGGCGAATACAAGTTTGTAATTGAAAATGCCAACCGTGCCAGAGCTTTTACCCGTTATAATTATTTGAAAAAATGGGGCATCAATATTTATATGGAAACAAAAGACTCCGTTATTTTTAAACTCTATTTCAAACTGGCTGCTTTGCCGGCAGATACTACCCGAATTAAAGATTCGCTTACCAATTTGTATGGCAGTATGGACAGAGCCACAATTGATCAGTAGCAATTAATTAAAAAATATACCGGGCCTGTTGTATGTTCGGAATATAATACTTAACATTGTCTCCCCTGAGAAGAACCCCCCGTCCTGTTAAATTCAACCAATCTCCTAAACTGATAATTTCACCGCACCCTCCCTTATTGTATGCAGCCTTTTGCCATTTGATGCCGGATCCTGGAAATTATTTCTGATTAGTAAAACGATTGTTTATGAAAATTGCACAGCAGTTCCGTGCATTCCTTGAATCACATCATTATTTAGTATTGCCACAAATCGGCAGGTTTGAATCTATTTCTGCTGATGTAAATCCATTGACTGGTGAAATTGATAAATGGTTAGTTCGTTTTTTTGGTGATGCACAGACAAAATCAGACAATGTATTAACCGGGTTTATCAGCCGCAACCTGAAAATGAATACCTGTGTTGCTGAGTCTGATTTAAATTGTTTTTGTAATTCACTGAAAGAATTATTCATCCAGGGTCTTGAAGCTGAGGT
>JANOJO010000053.1:0-4807 GCA_031418795.1 Bacteroidota bacterium
TGCTTCTGTAAAACTTCTTCCAATGGCCATCACCTCACCCACACTTTTCATTTGCAATCCCAAAGTATCGTTCGCACCTTTGAACTTATCAAAATTCCACCGGGGGATTTTTACAATTACATAATCCAATGCCGGTTCAAAGAAAGCCGAAGTTGTTTTTGTAATTTGATTTTGGAGTTCATCCAGGTAATATCCAATAGCAAGTTTAGCTGCAATCTTTGCAATAGGGTAGCCTGTTGCTTTACTTGCCAGCGCCGATGAACGGCTTACTCTCGGGTTAATTTCTATTGCAATAATTTCTTCCGTATCGGGGTTCAAAGCAAACTGTATATTACAACCGCCGGCAAAATTTCCCAGGTCACGCATCATCATGATAGCTGTGTTGCGCATCAGTTGCATGGCGGTATCACTCAAGGTCATTGCAGGTGCAACTGTTATTGAATCGCCTGTATGCACACCCATTGGATCAAAATTTTCAACCGAGCAAATGATACAAACATTATCATTTGCATCACGCAACAATTCAAGTTCAAATTCTTTCCAACCCAACACTGCTTTCTCTACTAATACTTCATGAATAGGAGATGCCTGCAAGCCGCGGTTCAATGCTTCATCCAGTTCTTCTTTATCATGTACTAATCCACCTCCCGTGCCACCGAGTGTAAATGATGGACGAATTACTAATGGAAAACCTATCTCCTGTGCAAATTCTTTTCCTTCTAAAAATGAATTGGCTGTTCTTGCCTGTGCTACGGGTACGCCAATTTGTATCATCCATTGCCTGAACTTCTCACGGTCTTCGGCTTTATCAATTGCTTTTATATCCACACCTATCAACCTCACATTATATTGTTTCCATAATCCCAGGTCTTCAGCTTCTTTTGCAAGGTTCAATGCAGTTTGTCCGCCCATGGTTGGCAGCACGGCATCAATATCATTTTCCTGTAATATCTGTTCTATACTTTCTACAGTTAATGGTAAAAGATAAACACGGTCGGCCATCATGGGATCGGTCATAATAGTTGCCGGATTACTGTTGATGAGAATTACTTTTACTCCTTCTTCTCTCAAACTTCTTGCTGCTTGTGTACCTGCGTAATCAAACTCGCATGCTTGCCCGATGATGATGGGACCCGAACCGATAATAAGAACCGATGTGATTGAATTGTCTTTTGGCATTTTAAATTCATTGCCGCCAGTGGCGGTATTTTATTTCAAAAAAAATTAAAAAGTTGTGGCGACTGAACCGTGCTGGCAAAAAAAATCCGGGACGATTACCCGGGGTGCAAAACTAAGGGAATAGAACCGCTTTGGAGGCGGGTTTCCTGAAATTAATTTGGAAGAAAATTTAGCTCTTGTGAAAGGAAGCTATCTCATAATCATCGAGAGCCACTTCATTTGAAGTTTTTTCAGAGTTTGATTTCGGGTTTTCCTGGCGGTTTTTCATTTTAGATACCCAACGGCTGCGGGCATCCTGCCCTTTTACAAAGCCAACAAAAAGACCCCCTGCAATTATTGATGCAATGATAATTTTACGATTCATCTGTTTCATCTTTGATAGGTTTAAGTTGATATGTTGATTACAGTAAATTACAAGCAGCGGGTTTTTCATGTAAGCCTCCTGTGATTATAAAACAGGGCTTTACAACAATAAGACCAATGCCGGTTTCAAATTGTTGCATCGTTGTGAAAAAAAAATTGTGAAAAAAAGAAGAATTGGCTTACTGCATAATTTTTATCTCAACAGTATAGCTGCCTTTTTCATTAAATACTATTTCCACTTCTTCGGAGGCTATCACCAATTTTATACGAAGCGGAGCAATGACATCCAATAGTATTTTTTCGGTTTTTTTATAATGAGTGTTATTGTCAATGCTTCTGCCATAAGTTCCTTCCATTACCTGAATATCATTGATTCTCATTTTAGCTCCAATACCCCCGGTGCCTATCTGACCGCCGGAAACATTTGTAACGCCAATAGATATCCGGCTAAATTCATCTTTGGTGTATTCCACTTCCACAGCACTGATGGCTTTTGTTTTGGAAAGAACTTTATAAGGATATTCATGTTTGCCGATATAGGAATCTTTTTTCCAATAACCGTCCACCACACTATCCTGTTGTGCTTCTCTTTTTATTACCAGCGTGCCTTTGCCATCACGCAGGCCTCTTGCATATTTGCCGGTAAAAATATTTCCATTACCCGATGTATAAGTACCCTGGCCATCTGGTAATCCGTTTTTAAAATCTCCGTCATAAATATCGGCGCCGGTTGCTTTGCCTTTGCCATGTGCTTTTCCTTTTTTGCAGTCGCCTGTATAAGTTCCTTTGATGCTTTCTTTTTCCACTTCGCATGTCTGGGAAAAACCGGAGTTGATAAAAAACAGGGAAAAGAAAAATAAAAGGAGTGATTTTGGTGTTAATGATTTCATGTTGCTGGTTTAATTATTCAAAAGTAGGAAATAGTGAAAAGGAGAAAACAATGTTTATGTTAATTTGCAATTCCAATGGCAAAAGGCAAAATAATAATGCGGTGTGCTGCTTTAATCAGTCATGTATTTTTATACAGTATAAATTCTTATAGTCAGCAGGCCACAAAATACCCGCAGGGCTATTTTCGCAATCCACTTGAAATACCAATTGCTCTTACTGCAAATTTTGGAGAATTGCGCCCCAATCACTGGCATTTGGGTTTTGATCTTCGTACGGATCAAAAAGAAGGGCTTCCTGTTATTGCAACGGCAGATGGATATGTTTCTCACATCGGCATCCGTGCATTAAGCTTCGGCAGGTTTATTATTATTAATCATCCCAATGGTTATTCCACTTTGTATGCACACCTGAATGAATTTTTTCCGGAGTTGGAAAAATTTGTAAAAGAAAGACAAGTAGAAAAAGAATCATGGACGGTGGAGCTTGATTTTTCCGAGGAAATGTTTGAAGTAAAAAGAGGAGACACGATTGCAAACAGTGGAAACACCGGCGGCTCGCAGGGGCCGCATCTTCATTTTGAAATATTAAATACTGAAACAGGCCGTTCATTAAATCCTGCTTTATTTGGTTTTGAAATAATAGATAATATACCTCCTGTTGTAAAAAAATTGGCAGTTTATAACAGGAACTCCAGCACATATTTGCAAACTCCACAATTGAAATCTGTATTTAAAACCGACAGCGGTTATTTTTTAAAACCTAAAAAAATAATTACAGGGTTCAATAAACTGAGTTTTGCCATTGAAGCATTTGATTTGGTAAATGAATCACCTGGCACAAATGGAATTTATGGCGCCACATTGTTAGTAGATGATAAACCACAATTGCAATTTTTAATTGATAGTATTAATTACCCGGAATCGGACTATATCAATGCACATATCGACAGAAAGTATAAAAACAATGGCGGCCAGTACCTTCAGCATTTATCAAAACTGCCGGGATTCGTGGGGCATGTTTATACGGAAATAAGTGGCACAGGAATAATTGAATTAAATGATACCGCTGTTCATAAAGTAAAGATTGAAGTATTTGATACTGATGAAAACCTTTCTGAACTTTTTTTTGAAATTCAATACAGCGACAGCCTGGCTGCATTGCAAAAGAAAACAACAGCAGCAAAGCAACTGATACCGGCAGCAGTAAATGTGATTGAAGAAAAAGAGTTTGAAGTTTATTTTCCAGAAAATTGTTTCTATGATACGCTGCCTTCAATTTATGCTAAGCAAAATATTTTTTTACCAACTGCTGTTTCTGCACAGCACAGATTGAATGACCCGCAGTACCCGGGACACTCACCATTTTCTGTTCGTATAAAACCAACTGCGGCAATTCCTGATTCTTTAAAAGAAAAAATTGTGATGCAAAGGGAATGGTTAGGAAAAAAATCTATAAGAAAAACGCAATGGCAAAAAGGCTGGCTGTCTTCATCGTTCAGCGATTTTGGAAATTTTCAATTGTTCATTGACAAAATACCACCAATCATTTTACCACCGGTAAAAGAAAAGGATACAATGGATTTTAGCCCACTTACAAGAATATTAATTTCACCAACTGATAATTCCGGCATTAAATCTTTCCGTGCTGAATTGAATGGGAAATGGCTGATGTTTACCAACGACAAAGCAAGAGATTATATTTATATTTTTGATGAACAATGTCCTTTTGGTGTACATGAATTAAAACTGTGGGTAGAAGATATAGTTGGAAATGTGACAGAGAAAATATGGTGGTTTAAAAGAGGCCCTTACACACCGCCACCTAAAAAGAAAATTATAAGGAAGAAGAAAACAACAACGAAAAAACCAGCAACAAGATGATAACACTTAAAGAAGGCGATAAGTCCCCGGTTTTTTCCGGAAAAGATCAGAATGGCAAAAAAATTTCTTTAGTTGATTATAAAAGAAAGAAACTGGTGTTGTATTTCTATTCCGAAGCAGGTTCGCCTACTTGCACAATTGAAAGCTGCAACCTGCGGGATAATTATTCTTTGCTGAAAAAAAATGGATTTGAAGTATTGGGCATAAGCCCTGACGATGAAAAAAAACAAAAAAAGTTTGAAATAAAATACAAATTGCCTTTTCCCCTGATTGCTGATGCAGAAAATAAAGTAACAGAAGCATACGGCGTAAGAGATATGAAAAAACTCTTTGGCCGTGAGTACATGGGCATTCTCCGCACCACATTTATTATTGATGAGAAAGGCATCATCATCAAAATTTTTACCAAACCAAAGAATAAGGCGCATGCTGAGGAAATATTAGATACATGGAAAAAATCCTGAAATTGTTTTCCTGAACCAGGAGATAACTTC
>JANOJO010000054.1:0-14631 GCA_031418795.1 Bacteroidota bacterium
ATTTACCTGATGAAAAGAATTATGAACACATGAAAAAAAAACTTGAACTATACCCCTTTTTTTTATTTCTCCTTCCGGCTTTTGTCGCCATTCATCTTGAAAAAGAACTGCACCAGGTTATAACTTACAGGTTTGTTTATGACAGAATCATCATCTTTTTTGCAACCCCATTACTCCTGTTTTCTATTGTCTTTTTTATTAACAGGTCAGTTAAAAAAGCGTCACTCATTGCATTGGCTCTATCTGTATGTTTTTTTTATACAGGGGAAATAAAAAATTGGTTGTCGTATAAATTCCCGTCATCTGTATGGCAGAGTTATACATTTCTTTTATCTTTCATGCTGCTGATTTCAGCCTTTTTTATTTACCGTATATATAAAACGAAATTCAGCTTTCGTAATCATTTCCTTATCATCAATACAGGGTTGTTGTTGTTTATTGCAGCAGATATCATTTCGATTGTCTTAAATAATAATAAAAGTAAATATCAACTCGCAATTGATACAGAAAACAATGCCCCGCCATGTGCTACTTGTGAAAAACCCGATATCTATTATATCATATTTGATACATACACTTCCACACCCATTTTACAATCACTGTTCAACTACCCGAACAATTATATTGAAGATGACCTCAGGGGTAAGGGATTCATCATCACTCCCGGCTCCAGAAGTAATTATACTTATACTTCTTTTTCTATTGGCAGTACACTTAACATGAACTATATCAAAAATGTTGACACCATTAATAAAACTTTTGACAGGGAATATTTACAATCCCTGAAATTGGTTTATAATAACCGCCTGTTCACTTTTCTTGAAAAAGAAGGTTACAGCATTTTTAATCATTCACTTTTCGATATCAGCAATTACCCATCCAGCCATAATAGATTTGACAACTGGGGTTTCAGAGAAATATTTGATCAGTATAATATTTTTTTAAAACTGAACCAGGATCTGAATTATCATTTACCAGGCTGGGCTAAAAAAATATTGGGCAGGAATAAATATTTCATTAATGATCCTGTTAACCGGCAGAACTTTGATTCCTTTGTTCAACAGCAACTGATTGAAAGTTCAAAAATAAATACCGGTAAACCAAAATTTATATATGCACATTTTCTGAGTCCTCACCCTCCCTATTCAGCAGATTCGCTGGGATTTTTTTTTAATAATTTATCCTTAAGCAAAGAAGAAGCTTATATTCATCAGATAGCATTCTGTAACAGAATAATAAAAAGTGTTACAGACAGTATTTTAGCTTATTCAAAAAAGCCATTAGTTATTATTATCCAGGGAGATCACGGATTTCCAATAAAAAACCCGGCAGAGCAATATAAAAAGCTGAATAATTTTAATGCTGTATATTTTTCAAATAAGAATTACGGCTTATTCACTGACACAGTCACGAATGTAAATACATTCAGAATTGTTCTGAATACTTTTTTTAAAAAAAATCTGAGTTTATTACCGGGTGAATTTTATATTCTAAAATAAACAGCAGGGCATAATAAAATTCCGGAATTGAAATTGAAATTCATTGTTGCAGGGCGAATGCAGTAATGCTACTTGTTCTCTTCCTCTTTTCTTGCACAACCAAAAACACTGTTGTACGCAACATCTTTGAGATAAAGAATTTTTTCATCAATGCCGAAGTAACTCACTCTGTACTGAATAAGTTTGATAAACCATTCTTCAATTTCACTGGTACACGGAGATAATACGGAATCAAATATTGTAAACTTTATTGTTGGACCTTTTATGATATAAGTGCCATTAAGTTTATTGCACCCTACATAAGCAGTAAACATGGTGTCTTCGTTAAATTCAAAATAACTGTTTAATAAAGAATCCGGTACCGCTTTAGCCTGGCGCCGCATCACATTTATCTCCCATTTGCCTTTGAATTTCTGACTATGGTCTGGCATGATGTAACCAATCTCCGTTTCATAATACACAACAGAATCACGGCGCAAACTATCGCCGAAAACTTCCATAACCCGTGGCTTGCCATCGGAAAATTTATTTTTTTTATTTTTCGTTTTCTGCCCACTGGCATTTTGAAAAAGAAAAAAATTGAAAAAGAATATGGATAAAAATAATTTCATTATTAAATAAATGATGGTAAAGATGCAGCGTTGCCGGTTTCTGCAATTTTAAAATTATCAATTCCTTTTCACATCACCAGCCAATCTTTTGTCCAAATTTTCCCAGTCCGAAATATTCATTCATTTTAAGATTAAGCCCAATTTGGTTAAAGGCTGTGTTGTTTTGATAATAAGTTCTTGCATACCTCACCTGAATTTTTTTTACCAACAGCCCCAATCCCATTGAAAACCCATTCAGACCATTGGTTGTATTACTGATATTCAGTTCCTGTCGGCGCAAATGATTATAGCCTGCTGAAAATTCTATTTGTGGTGTGGGATAAGCCTGCACAGCAATAATAAAATGGCGAAAGATTTTATCAAAACTAAACTTACCGTTTTTTTGAAAACCATTATCATTGTTAAAAACTGAATCGTTATACCTTATATCAAACTGGTGAAGCCGGTGCGCCGTTAAAGAAAATGCCAACGGAGCATCTTTTAATTTTTTTGTAATGCCCAATTGTAAATCAAATGGCAATTCATCAGCTTCTGTGCCTTCATATTTTTTCAACTGGTATCCCATATTTTTAACAACCATTGAAACCGAAATTAAATTCACTGTATCTGAATAAACTAATCCGGCATCAACTGCAATACCATTTGAACGGTAAACGCCGTAGTTGGAAGAAATAAATTTTACTGTGGACCCATAATTCCATTTCTGTAAATAAGTTCTTGAAGCGGATACCTGCATCACCCAATCCTTTGGATTTAATAAACCGTAAATATTTCCTGCTGCGTCAGTTTCATTTATTTTTCCATAATCCAGATAATTTATTCCATAAGCAAAATTGGTTTTTAGTTTTTCGTGCCGGTAGCCAAAAGATAAATGAAAGGAATTAACGCCCGCATAAAAATTATTGAACACAACATTCAACTGCGTATGCATTTCTTTTTTCAGTAATGCAGGATTATTAAATACAAGTCCAATATCGTTTGATGCAGTGGAAATATTTATACCACCCAGCGCCGTAAGCTGCGGTGTATTAGGCAGGCGGAGAAAATTAAATACTGAACTGCCGCCAAGCGTTTGGCAATTTGCCAATGCATAATTTAAAAAGTATAATATGAAAAATATTGTACGCAACTAAGCTAAGTTGAGAAAACTTGTTCAGAAAGAAAAATCCCTCCGTACAGTTACATAGGGATTTCTTTTTTAACTCTGCCTGCTATGGCTGCAAGCAATGAGAACCAACATGAAAATTGTACTTATTAATAATCTTAATTCAGCCGGTAAAGGTTGCTTTTTGAATAAAATATTTTAATAATCTTCCAAAGCCAGCTCAAGAACCTGGCTCATATTTTTTACATACCGAAATTTTACACCTTTTATATACTCAGCATCTATTTCATCCACATCCTTTTCATTTTGCCAGCAAAGAATTACTTCTTTAATGCCTGCTCTTTTTGCTGCAAGAATTTTTTCTTTTATTCCTCCCACAGGCAACACCTGCCCACGCAAGGTAATTTCCCCCGTCATAGCCAGGTAGGGTTTTACTTTATTCCCGGTTAATGCAGATGCAAGAGCCGTCATCATGGTAATGCCGGCGCTGGGGCCATCTTTTGGTACAGCACCTTCTGGCACATGAATGTGAATGTTTTTCTTTTCAAAAAGTTTTGAATCTATTTTATATTTTTTTGCATTTGCCTGCAGATAACTTAATGCAGTGCTTGCGCTTTCTTTCATCACATTGCCCAGGTTACCGGTTATTTTCAATTCACCTTTTCCATCACTCAGGCTGGTTTCTATAAATAATATATCGCCGCCAACATAAGTCCATGCAAGGCCAATGGCCACGCCGGGTATGCTGGCCGTTTTGTAAATATCATTGCTGTATTTTGGCTTGCCCAATATTTTTTCTATATCCGGCACTGTCAATACTTGTTTTACTTTTTCATTTATTGCCAGTTCTTTTGCCTGGTTTCGCATGACGGAAGCCAGCATACGATCCAGTTCCCGCACACCACTTTCTCTTGTATATTCTGCAATAATTTTTTCAATCACTTTATCGCTGAATGAAAAATTAGTGTTCTTCAATCCATGTGCATCTTTTTGTTTTGGAATCAAATGGCGTTTTGCTATTTCTAATTTTTCTTCCACGGCATATCCTCCAAGATCAATTATTTCCAGCCTGTCACGCAATGCGGGTTGAATATTCTGCATATTATTTGCAGTGGCAATGAAAAGCACTTTGCTCAAATCGTATTCAAGCTCTAAGTAATTATCATAAAAAGTATGGTTTTGTTCCGGGTCAAGTACTTCCAGCAAGGCAGAAGAAGGATCGCCACGGAAATCATTTCCTACTTTATCTATTTCATCAAGTATTATTACCGGGTTAGAAGTTTTTGCTTTACGAATTGATTGGAGAATACGGCCGGGCATAGCGCCGATATAAGTTTTGCGATGGCCGCGGATTTCACTTTCATCGTGCAGGCCACCGATGCTTTGGCGAACATATTTTCTTCCGATAGCATTTGCAATACTTCTGCCCAAAGAAGTTTTACCAATACCGGGCGGGCCTACAAAACAAAGTATGGGGCTTTTCATATCGCCTTTCAGTTTCAGTACGGCGAGGTATTCAAGTATTCTTTCCTTTATTTTATCCATGCCGTAATGATCATTATCGAGAACTTTTTTTGCTTTTTTTAAATCATACTTGTCTTCCGTATATTCCTGCCAGGGCAAATCAAGCATCAGATCAAGATGATTATATACAACCGAATAGTCGGGAGTGCTTGGGTGCATTCTTTCTAATTTCTCCACGCCTTTCTGAAACAATTCTTTTGCAGCCGTTGTCCATTTTTTTGCTTCGGCTTTTTTCTGCATCTCTTTTATTTCCCTTTCATTTACATCGCCGCCCAATTCTTCTTTTATACTTTTCATTTGCTGATGCAAAAAATAATCCCGCTGCTGCTTGTCTAATTCAGTTCTTGTTTTTGTAGTTACTTTATTTTTCAATTCGGCAAACTGCAATTCCCGCTGCAGCATCTTCATTAGTTTGTCTGCCCGTTCACGAATATTATTTGTTTCAAGCAACTGTTGTTTTTCTTTCAGCTCAGCATTGAGATTACTGGATGTAAAATGAATAAGAAACGCCGGGTTTTCAATATTACGTAATATGATAGCCGCTTCGGCAGGAATATTTGGAGATAGCTGAACAATATCAGCCGCCATGTCTTTTATATTGGCAATATAAGCAGCAAAGTCTTCATCTTTTGGCGAATCTTCTTCAGCTATTATTTCAATTTTTGCTTTGAAATAAGGATCGTCTGAACTAATACTTTTAATAGTAAACCTGTTTCTTCCCTGGATGATAACTGTTGTGCCGCCATCGGGCATTTTTATCAATTTTACAATACGGGCAACAGTGCCAATATTTTCTATATCATTTATTCCGGGGTCTTCCACATTACTGTCTTTTTGCGCCACCACGCCTATCAACTTGTCAGTCTTGTATGCATCATTAACAGCCAAAATGCTTTTATCCCGGCCAACGGTAATGGGCAAAACCACACCTGGAAAAAGTACAGTATTTCGCAAAGGAAGTATTGGAATTTCTGCGGGTATATCAGCACCATCGCCTGTTTCGCCTTCCTGTTCATTTAAAGGAATGATGGGAATAAAGTCCATTTCATCTTCGGCCCGCATAAAAAATTTGCTTTCTTTCATTAGTTTTTTTCAGTTTGTCAACCTGACATCAAATTGGTCAGGGGGTTAAATATACATTGGGAAACCTAAGTTGACAAGTTTTATGCCGATCACGGATTAATGGATTGTTCTGGATTTCACGGATTAGAATAATAATCCCAATCCGTGAAATCCTTTTTTAAATCCCACAAAATCCGTGATAAAAAAATCCCCGTTGCAAAGCAACAGGGATGTAAGAATAATTGAAGATTGAATTTTATAACGATAATCCAACGGATAATTGAACAGCCTGGCTTTTCCACTGATCTTTATTGTCAATATCATTAATATTGTTGAGGCCTACGACGTACCTGCCGGAAAGATAAATTCTTGAAATACGAATCTGTGCTCCACCAATCATGGAAAAATCTCCTTTCTTGAATGCATCACCACCATTTTGTAAAAATGTTTTGCTTTGATCCATCAGTATGCTGAATTGCGGACCGGCTTGCAAATACAACGGGCCAATAAGCCTGTAATTTAAAAGTATGGGAAAGGACAGGTAGCCCAATTTTACTTTACTCTGGCTGGAGTTGATTATGTTTTCGTAAAGCGATTTGTAATTGCTGTCAAGCGATGTTGAATACTGATTAAATAACACCTCTGGCTGAATAGAGATTTTTTTGTTTTTTGTCAGAAAAATTTCTGTAAAGCCGCCGAGATGATACCCGTACCTGAATTGATCTTTAAAAGCTACGCCGTCAAGTTTTACCACATTGGTTCCGGCTTTGGCGCCTATCCGGAATTGTGCAGATGCCGCCTGCATTACCAGTACAGCAAATAATAAGGATGCAATTTTTGTTTTCATGTTTGTTGTTTTTTTACCCGGATAAATATTCAACTATAATGCCATTCAGTTTTTTGTGGTGTTAAATTGTTTTAACGGGCAACTCATTAACCGGCAACCCGAAAAATTATTGCAAAGAGAATGATAATAAAATGTAAAACTTTCAGAATACAAATCCGGCATTAACTGAAAAGAGGGTGCTGAAGTTTTTTTCTGAGGCAGGAAAATAATAATCCAATATTAATTGCGGCTGAATAAAAAATTTACCAAAAGAATATTCGCCTCTCATAAACATGGTGAGTGACAGAGGCTGAAACTCGAGGTGATCATCGAGATAAACATTTTCAGAATTATAAAGTACGTTGGTACCGGTTCTTACCACGGTTGCGTAGGTATTTGCCGATTGGTTAAATCCAAATTTTTGTGTGCCGCTGATAAAAGACAGTTGCGGTGTAAACCGGAAATGATCTTTGAAAGAAAAAATATTTAACCAGTAAAAGTCGTGCCGGACGGATGTGATGAGTGAAAAATCTGCAATGGTTTCTTTATAATTAATACGGATAAGGCCTGCACGCCGCAACCTTAAGTCCTGAATGGCTGCTTCCCGTTCCATATAATCACTGCGGCTGCCCCAACCATAACTTAATGCAACGGTAGGCCGCAGCCACCACTTTCGATAAGAAAAATATGCATACAATTCGTTTTGCAATGGGGTGGTATAAAATGGCAACGAGTCTTTGGTAAAAAATTTGGTGAAGGTAATGCCGGTTGCCAGGTCACGGTTTTCTATATAATCATAACCGGGGCTGATGGAAACCTGGTAAAGATTGAGTTTGTCGTTATGGTTTACAATATTTCCTGTGCCGGTAATGCTTAATCCTCCTTTGTGAAAATACCCAACAGCTGGTGTGTAACTTATTTTTTCTGCAGTTTCAATTGAGTAATCTGATTTGCCGGTGAAATTGTAATACCCTTTTCCAAATGCCATATTGCCCATGAAATAACTTCTTGGGCTGGAGATAGAATCTAAAAAAGATTCCATATCCTGCAGCAATAAATCGTAATCTAAAGTAGAGTCAAGACCCAGCTCATCGCGGAAATTTTTTTTCAATTTTGATTTTGTGGTATCTGCAGCCGGTGCCTTTATTATAGTATCAATAGCGGCATCCTGCGAGAACATGATGATGCCTGCAAATAAAAAAGGAACTATGGTGAACGCTTTTTTCAGCATCTGGCAGTGGTGTAGAATTATCTCAAATAAAATCCGAACCGATTCAGGCTCTGTGACTTTTAAATAATTACAGGGTTTAATAAACTATAAATTCTGACCTTAAAACGCCGCAGTTAGCTGCTTTATTAAATAAAATCTTAGTTTTTTAATTTCAAACCAGCTCTATAATTGAAATCTCGGGTAAAATACCCACCCTGCCGGGGTAGCCAATAAACCCAAACCCCCTGTTTATATAAAGCTGCTGGTTGCCTTCTTTGTACAATCCCGCCCATTGCTTATACACATATTGCACAGGGCTCCATTTAAAACCAGGAATTTCTACACCGAACTGCATACCATGAGTGTGACCAGAAAGCATCAAATCAATATCGGGAAAATCTTTTCTTACTTCTGCATCCCAATGCGAAGGATCGTGGCTCATGAGAATCTGAAAATGTGATTTCTCCACGCCAGAATATGCTTTTGCTAAATCACCATAACTTTTGAACCGGGATTTGCCGCTGATATTTTGTACACCAATCAACGTAAATTTTTCACCATTTTTTTCTAAAACAATATTTTCATCAAGCATCAGCCGCCAGCCAAGCTCCTGATGTACCTGTTTTAATCTTTCAAGGTTTTTAATTTTCTCTTCTTTTGTTTCCCATTGAGTATAATCGCCATAATCGTGATTACCCAAAATAGAAAATACACCTAAAGGTGCTTTCAATTCTTTAAACATATCCATAAATTCATCCATTTCATCCGACCTGTTATTTACCAGATCGCCGGTAAAAAGAATAATATCGGGCTGCTGATCCAGAATTATCTGAATCCCTTTTTTAACTGATACCTTCTCTGTAAAACTTCCTGAATGAATATCTGAAATATGGGCAATTTTTAATCCTTTAAAAGAAGATGGAAGGTTTTGAAAAGCAAGCTGAAATTTTTTCAGTTTATACCTGTATTTATTTCCAAAGCCATAAACCAATGATCCAAATAAGCCGCCGCCAACCAATATGCCGGCCCAGCTAAGAAAAACTGAACGTGAAATTTTTTCGCCAGATTGCAGGGATTCTCCTTCTGTGTTTGAAAAAAATATTTTGCCGGCGCCCCATTGAATTAAGCGGCGCAGATCATCAACTAAAAAAATAACGCAGGCAATAAGTTTGGCAAAAAATAAACCGGCAATAAAGGCAAAAAGAGTGTTGCGGAAAAGTTTGTTTTGCTGATCAAAATGCAGGTATGGTAAAATGACAAGAATAATGATGGCGCCGGCAGAAATTACCCAATAGAAAATAAAAATGATCAATCTTGTTTTGTGATTAGCCGATTGTGTTATCGTTTTTAAAGCCTGGAAAAAATAAAAATCGAGCAGCACCATGAAGCCGATAAATACCCACCAGAAAACTGAATTTCTCATAGAGTTCAAAATTAGTATAAATCATCGTGTGCCAATCTTTTCAAATTTTTTTTCACTTATAACTTACATTTGCCCGCAAACCTGTTTTAATATGAAATTTACATATTATGGTCACTCATGTTTCCTGGTAGAAACCTGCGGCAAAAAAATTTTGTTTGACCCTTTCATTACAGGCAATGAACTGGCGGCCACTATTGAAATAAATAATATAGAAGCGGATTATATATTAGTATCGCATGGCCACATCGATCATATTGCTGACTGTGTTGCATTAGCTGAAGACACGCAGGCCAAAGTAGTTTGCAACTGGGAAGTATTTGAATGGCTGAGCAGGCAGGGTCTTAAAAATATTCACCCCATGAATACGGGTGGCCAATGGAATTTTGGTGAGTTCTCAGTAAAGTGTACAGTGGCACAACATTCCGCTGGATTGCCCGATGGTGGCTATGGTGGAAACCCGATTGGTTTTTTAATAATGAGTAAAGAAGGAAATTTTTATTATAGTGGCGATACTGCACTTACATTGGATATGCAATTGATACCAAAATGGGCAAAACTAAATTTTGCTGTTTTACCAATCGGCGACAATTTTACCATGAACGCTGTTGATGCTGCTGAATGTGCAACGATGATTGAATGTAAAACCGTAGTGGGTGTTCATTATGACACTTTTGGTTTTATAAAAATTGATCATGAAGCAGCTAAAAAAGCATTTGCAGATAAAGGAACCGAATTGAAACTTTTAAAAATCGGAGAAACCATCTCCATCTAAATTAAACATGGGAAGAATAATAGGGGTAGCTAATCAAAAAGGGGGGGTAGGTAAAACAACAACGGCCATTAACCTGGCAGCCAGCCTTGCGGTACTGGAATATAAAACTTTGCTTGTGGACGCTGACCCGCAGGCAAACAGCACAACAGGAGTTGGTTTTGATCTGCACAACATAACACAAAGCCTTTACGACTGCATGGTAAATGAAGCGCTGGCAAAAGATGTTTTATTAAAAACAGAAATTCCATATTTAGATCTCATTCCCTCGCATATTGATCTTGTTGGTGCAGAAATAGAAATGATAAACTATCCCAACCGGGAAATGGTTTTAAAAAATATTCTTAATCAAATAAAAAATGATTACGACTTCATCATCATTGACTGTTCACCATCACTAGGATTGATAACAGTAAATGCAGTCACTGCCGCCGATTCAGTTATCGTTCCGGTGCAATGCGAATTTTTTGCTTTGGAAGGTTTGGGCAAATTACTCAACACAATTAAAATAGTACAAAGCCGGTTAAATACAAACCTGGAAATAGAAGGCATACTAATGACGATGTACGATGGCCGGCTGCGGCTGTGCAACCAGGTAGTGAGTGAAGTAAGAAGGCATTTTGAAGACATAGTATTCAATACTATCATCCATAGAAATTCAAAACTAAGTGAAGCGCCAAGTGTAGGCAAACCCGTGGTTTTATATGATGGCAACAGCAAAGGAACTATGAACTACCTGAATCTTGCCAAAGAAATTTTGCAAAAAAACGATATGACGAAGATAAAGAATGAAGAAAGGATTTTGGAGTTGTGAGTCGGGAGTTCGGAGTTCAGAGTTCAGAGTCAGAGCCTCGAACCATGAAAGATTAAATAAATAATTTGATGGGTGATTACAGGGATTTAATTGTGTATCAGAAGGCATATAAACTTGCCATGGATATTTTTGAATCAACAAAAAAGTTCCCACCCGAAGAAAAATTTAGCCTGATTGATCAAATAAGAAGATCTTCCCGTTCGGTTTGTGCCAATCTGGTAGAAGCATACCGAAGAAGGAAATACAAAGCACATTTTCTTTCTAAATTAACAGATTCAGAAACAGAAAATGCCGAGACACAGGTTTGGATCGATTTTTCTAAAGATTGTAAATACTTATCTCCGGAACAGTATAAGGATTTTACTTTTCGTAATGATGAAGTTGGTAAAATGTTATGGCATATGATTCAAAATCCTGATAAATTTACATAAATAGGAATCCGGCTCTGAACTCTGAACTAAAAACTACGAACTTATTTCAATGACATCTCCCAAACAAAATAAAGACCTGCTCGGCAAAGGAATCCGCTCCTTACTTCAAAGTATAGATGCTGATTTAAAAACCGGCGCTGGCAATCTTAAGCAAACTGTTGTAGAATCAGCAACCGGTTCGCTTCGCATTCCTGTTGGTGAAATTGATGTAAATCCCAAACAGCCCCGAAGAGATTTTGATGAACATTCATTGCAGGAACTTGCTGCATCTATAAAAACACATGACATTATTCAGCCGGTAACAGTTTCTAAAATGCCATCGGGTCGGTTTCGCCTTGTAGCTGGCGAAAGAAGGTTAAGAGCTGCTAAGATTGCCGGCCTTGCTGATATACCTGCCTACATACGCCAAACAAATGATCACCAATTGCTGGAACTTGCGCTGCTGGAAAATTTGCAACGCGAAGATCTGAATGCTATGGAAATAGCGATGAGTTATAAAAGAATGATGGAAGAACTCAATTTTACACATGAGCAGGTGGGAGAAAGAATGAGTAAAGACAGAAGTACCATTGCAAATTTTATCAGGCTGTTAAAACTTCCTCCCGATATTCAGATTGCTGTACGCACTGGCGAACTGAGTATGGGACATGCAAGAGCATTGATCAATGTTGATTCCATAGACAAACAACTTTTCATTTTTGATGAGATAAAAGAAAAAGGATTATCAGTAAGGCAAACTGAAGCGCTGGTGCGTAACATGTATAAAGAAAGTGGCGGCGTTAAAAAACATACAAAAAGTTCGTTGCCGCAGGGATTCCAGCGAATAGAAGATAAATTAGCTTCGCATTTCAGTACACGGGTAAAACTAAAACATAGTAAAACCAACAGCGGTTCCATTTTGTTTGAATATTATTCCCTGGAAGAATTTAATAAAATACTTGTGCAGCTGAATGTGCCTTTAGATTAATAACCCCAACCCTAAAGGGAGTTATAAACGCTGAAAATAAAAAAAATTGAAACTGTATTTATTAATTACCCTTTTCTTTATTGGTTTTGAAGTTTGCAATGCCCAGGATTCACTCTCAACCAGTGAACCTGTTGCTTTAAAAAAAGAAAAAAAGAAAAATGGTGAATCAAAAGATACAACAACAAAACAAATCAACCATCCAAAAATAGCCGCCTCCCGATCTGCTATATTTCCCGGCCTGGGACAGATATACAATAAAAAATACTGGAAGCTGCCGCTTGTATATGGTGGTCTTGGAGTTACAGGTTATATTTTTTTTGATAATATAAAAACATATAAGGAATACAAATTTGCTTATGCAGCAAGGATCAGTGCACAGGCTCCGATGCCTGACTCCACGGGTTATAATCAATTAAAAAATATTTATAAAATTTTAAGCCCGGGTTCTATACGCACTGCAAGAGATGAGTTCAGAAGATATATTGATTATTCAGTTTTAGTGTTTTTGATCCTTTGGGGATTAAATGTAGTAGATGCCTCAGTAGATGCACACTTAAAAAGTTTTGATGTAAGCCCCGATCTTTCTTTACAAATAAAACCCGGCCACAGTGATTTGGCAAAAACCAATGGCCTGAGTCTTGTGTTGAAAATTGGAAAATAAATCCCCCTGATAAGTTCGTAGTCAATAGTTCAGAGTCAGGAGTCAAAAACCGAAAGTTGAATGCTATCATTTACCTTTGAACGGCTGGACTCTTAACTCTGAACTATAAACTCTCAACCCGACATGAACCTTGCACTCATCGGCTACGGCAAAATGGGAAAAGCAATAGAAGAAATTGCTTTGCAGCGGGGCCATACAATTGTGATAAAAATTGATATTGACAATGCTGGTGACTTCACCAAAGAAAATTTTGCAACAGTTGATGCGGCTATTGAATTTACCGGACCGCACAGCGCTTATGAAAATGTAAAAAAACTGGTAGAGTTTGGTATTGCCACAGTTTGCGGCTCCACAGGCTGGTTAGAAAAATTGGATGAAGTAAAACAATTGTGCTTACAAAACCATACAGCATTTATTTATGCCAGCAACTATAGTGTGGGTGTAAATATTTTTTTTGAAGTAAATAAAAAACTGGCAGCACTGATGGCTGCACATAAAGATTATGCCATACAACTGACAGAAATACATCACACACAAAAAAAAGATGCACCCAGTGGTACGGCCATTACCCTGGCAGAACAAATTCTTGAAAATATTCCTGTAAAAAAAATATGGGTGAACCATGTAAGTGAAAAGGCAGATGAACTTGAAATCATCAGTGAACGAACAGACCCTGCTGCCGGCACACATAAAATAAAATACTCCTCTGCCATTGATGATATTGAAATAATACATACGGCACATACCCGCACAGGTTTTGCACTGGGCGCCGTGCTGGCCGCAGAATTTATTGCCGGTAAAAAAGCCAGCCATACGGCAAGGCAGGGAATATTTGAAATGAAAGATGTGTTGGGGTTGTAACTTTCAGGATTGAAACCTTTGGTAACATTAAAACCATTTCTTCACAAAAGCGGCGAACAACTTGGAATTTACCCCGTAGGATTAAAATATAAAGCATATGTTTTATTTTGTTTATGTATTGCAAAGTTTGAATGACAACCAATGGTATACTGGTTATACAATTGATTTAGAAAAAAGAGTGAAATTACATGAAGCGGGTTTAGTAGAATCTACAAAACATCGCCGACCCTTTAATCTTATTTATTTTGAGGGATGTTTAAATCAAAAAGATGCAACAAGAAGGGAAAAATATCTAAAATCTGGAAATGGGAAAATTTATATCCGGAGTAGATTGTCTAATTATTTTAATCCAACGGGGTGAATTTTGAAAACTATGAATCCATCAACCTACTCCTGAGAAAAAAGGCTGGCGCCAGATGGAGCCAGTCTGGGAAATGCTGGTCGCTCTATTGAACCGATGTTATTATGATACAGAAATTGCCTGGTCATAATGATTTAAAAACTACCTTACTCTACTTACATACAAGCAACAAAGACTTACTTAAAATTATAAGTCCATTAGATGATTTAGCATTAACTTAAAATTGTATTTGCGCTACTCCTTGCGATAGCGTATTTTTTTATAAATCGCTGCAAATAAATGAGGTAATAAAATTGTTTGACTTATAAAGTAGCGTATTTTAGCTGAAATGCAATTGTTGAACTAACATCGCCTATTCAGGCGATGAGTTTCAGAGTCTGTAAATTGTAGATTATTTTTTAATCTTAAAATTTACTTTCATCATGGAAAAAAAACTCTGAGCCCGCAGGCACTTGCAGCATTAGAAAAAACCAATGAGTATTTATCTATTGGTCATTACAGTCCTCT
>JANOJO010000055.1:0-3036 GCA_031418795.1 Bacteroidota bacterium
TCAGTTATTTCAGTAGTTTTTTATCAATATATAGGACATTGAGTCCTTTATTTTGACCTATATTAAGCTTTCCATTATAATAAATTTATCTAGTTGACTTATACCTTGCACCTTTTCTATCACCAATCATCACAATTAATTTCTTCTTTACCAAACTTCCTAATCTTCTTTGTGCCGTCTTATCATTCAAATCAAATTCGGCAGCAAATTCACTTCTTGATACTTCACCTTTTTTCTGAATAAACAATAACGCCTCTTTATCATCTTCTGTCATTAGATTAATGTCCTTTAATCCTGCTACTTTTGCAATATATTCTTTTGTCCTTCCAAATGTTACTTCCAGCATTCCAGCTTTCCAGCTTTCATTTTAAAAGTAGGTAATGGAAACCCTTCTTCAGGCAAATGTTTCATATTTCTTAATCCAATTCCTCTTTGCTCTGCTAAATGCATTTGATTAAATACATACATAATTTTAGGATTGCGGCTCAATGAAGGAGCATCAAAGTCCTGCAATTCTTCAAGAGTAAGAGGATAAGTAGGTGCACCAGGGCTACGCACAATTATTTTGTCAGGGTCAATGAAAAGATAATTGGTTGCTCCTTTAATGGTATAGTCACGGTGGATGACTGCATTGACAACAGCTTCCAACAAAATTTCAAAAGGAAAATCTGCAACCTCCTTTCGTTTACCACTTGATTTATCCATCGTCATCTTCAAACCTTTGTCTTTAATGAAATCAAGGACTGCAGGCAATTGAGTAACTAATGCACCTTTAAAATCTCTGACTTCCGGCTTTCCTTTTCCGTAATTTATTTCTACTTTAAAAACAGTCTGGGGAAAAGGGATTTCTGGTGTTTTTCCAAAAAGCATAATACCAAGACCGGTTGGCTTAAAGTTGCCTGATTTTTCTTCCTTCTCAATAAAGCCAAATTCATGTTTAAATTTTGCATTGTCCTTCCAAATAATTTCCTGTAAAGAAGATGGAAACATTTCTACTTCAATTCCTTTTTTACGAAGTTCTTTTAAACCTTCTTTGGCAATTTTTGGATTAGGGTCTTCTACACCAATATACACTTTACTTAAACGTGCCTTCTTAATATGTGTAACACAACCTCTTTTAGGTAAAGTTCTTGATTCATCCGTGCAAGGCTCCAGTGTTACATATAACGCACAACCTATTAAATTCTCGGTTCTTAATCTTCTTTCAATCAATGTAAATTCACAATGTTCACCTTCTCTCAATTCTCCGCGATGAACTTTTCCCAAAATTACTCCATCTTTTGTAGCAATAATAGCTCCCACCAAAGGGTCTGTTTTGTCCTTATGCTCACCAATCGAACGATGACTTTCTTCAATAGCCAATTTCATAATTTCAAAAGGAGTGTATTTCTTCTTTGCCATTTTTAATTTTATACTTTCATTTCTCAACTAATCAATTTTGATAATTATAAATCTCGAAGCTTGGGATATACAAATATTTAAATAAGGTTATGTTTTTTATTATTACGAAATGCATAATAACCCCATCCGTGCGATTGCAATGTTTCAATTGCTGATTCTTTAATTATATTTTCGGTGATTGCCTTCACTTCTTTTTGTTTTTGTCTAATTGCCTGACAACTTTATCGAAATCTGATTCTAATAATTTATCCTGTATAATACTGTATTTTTCAAATTCAGTTTCAGCCAATGCCAGAGCTACTTCGTGTGAAACTTTGCCCTGATGTTTCAGTACTACTTCTTCGTTGAACTGCAAAAAAGCATCTAATTTTAATATCCAGTCTTTCATAAACATTACCACTCCTTTCAGTGCCTGACTTTCGGCATAATCTAAATACATGGTTACTATTCGGTTCAATCCGTTTAGTTCTTTTTCGTTCAGGTAATTTTTAGCAATCCCTACATCGGTTTTTCTGATGCTTCCTTTCGGTGCATTCTTCCAGGAGGTTAAACCCATGTTTTCTTTTGTGCTGTTAACTCTTGCTGCAATTAGTTCGGCTGCTGTTTGTCCTGTAATAGCCCAATGCAATTTGTTTTGAACCGTTGCAAAAAAATCTTTTGTGCTTTGTGTTTCTACATTATAGTCGGCACTGCATTGGGTGTAGATGTCGGTTATCTTTTGATAAAATCTTCTTTCACTGCTCCGTATGTCACGGATTCTTGAAAGCTGTTCTTCAAAATAATCTTTACCAAAAATGTTGTTCGGATTTTTCAACCGTTCATCATCCATTGTAAAACCCTTGATGATGTATTCCTTTAGGCGTTCTGTTGCCCAAATACGAAATGCTGTTGCCTGGCTACTGTTTACACGATAGCCAACAGAAATAATTGCATCCAGATTATAGAATTGTGTGGGATATTTTTTTCCGTCTGCGGCAGTATGTGCATTTTTTGCACTAACTGAATTGGGATCAAGTTCCTTGGTTTCAAAAATATTTTTCAAGTGCTTTGTAACAACAGTTCTATCCACTCCAAACAAATCGGCTATTTTTTGTTGGGTGAGCCAGATGGTTTCGTTTTGCAAATAGATTTCCACTTTCACATTTCCGTTGGGGGTTGTGTAAAGCAGAATTTCATTAAAACCTTCTGAAGATGCTGTGTTTTTCTTTTTACTCATTCTTTGAACTATATTTTTCAGTTGTAAAGGTTTTCTTTAATTACTCAATTTTCTACCCTCACTTCGCTACTCATAAGTTTTGGAAGTAAAGTATAACGAAGTTTTGTTAATGTTTTGATTTCCTTGCCGTTGGTATATTCCCATCCTTGCAATTGCAAAATATCAATCGCAGATTCTTCGATGTGGTTTTCGGTGATGGGTTTCATTTGTCTGAACTATGATTTATTTGATTTCATTGATTATATTAATTAGTAGTTTTTGAATCATGGCCATCACAAAAATCAAATAAATCATAGTTCAGACACCCTCACTTCTCCACTCATCAGTTTTGGCAATAGTGTATCACGAAGTTTAGTTAGCGTTCGAATTTGGGTTGCATTTGATTTTATTTTTTGAAAATAATCTTTCGCATAGTTCTC
>JANOJO010000056.1:0-2398 GCA_031418795.1 Bacteroidota bacterium
GGATTTAAATACAATTGTTACCCATGGTTTTGTATCATCAGATTGATAATATAGATATGAAGAAGAAGATAAATCAATATCCCCCAAGCCGGATAGAATTCCACTATTTTGAATAATACTATATTCTGCTGATGAAAGAAAACTGCTAATTGGATCGTGGGTTGTTTTTAATTTTTGAGAATCTCTCGAATTAACCTGTTTTGGGTTTGATATTAAGGCTATAAGAACCCCCCAAAAAAATATCTTTTTCATAATAAATAGTTTTTTCGCCTACTCTTTTTATAATTCCGGTTTTCGGCTTCTCCGGTTCACCTGCACTGCCGCCGGCTGGCAGGCTAATGATGAACCAAAACTATTTACCGATTGCTTTCAATGTTTGAGAAAAATCACAGGAACAATTGAGAGTTTTCTCAAAAAAGATTGAGAAATTTCTCACAGATTTTTTATGATTTTTGGTGCAGCAATTTCATTATTCCGTATGTCATGCTTTTGTTTAGCTTTAAAAACAATGTATCAAAGAACTTGCATATATAAAATTGAGGAATTAACCTGAAATAAAAATTGAGATTTTTCTCAATTTTTTCTGAGAATTTTCTCAAAATATTTTGTGGTTTCTCTTAAAAGTTTCTCTAATTTTAAATAACCTTAACCACAAACCATGAACAATTATAGGAAACTTGCAATCAGCAATCAGCAATCAGCAATCAGCAATCAGCAATCAGCAATCAGCAATCAGCAATCAGCAATAGACAATACCTCATAAGGTACAAAAATCCATCACCCCTTGCAAATAAAATACAGGTTAAGGCAATCTCTGAATTAGTAGCAACCATTCAACCACATCAAAATTTAAAACGATGCCTTACACTCATGGAAAATCCATAATTAAAATTGCAATTGCCGATAAGGATTTAACCTACCAGGAATTTTTTCCGGGTATTATTGACCGCATGGAAAAATGCAAGGTTATTATCCAGGTATATGATTGTAAACAGTTGCTGGAAAAACTGAAGGAAAACTCCGGAACAAACCTGATCGTTATGGATTTTGTTTTTCCCGGCGAGGATGCTTTTGATACTGTGCAAATAATTAAAACGGAATTTCCGGAAATTAAAATCATGTTCACATCTTATTTTGAAAATAAAGTGGTTTACTGTATGGTGATTGACGCAGGAGCTAATGGCTTTATTGCAAAAGGAACAGGAGCGGCAGAACTAAAAAAAGGAATAAATGAGGTGATGAAAACAGGCCACTATTTTCCAAATATCCCGGTAGAAATAAACCATAAACATTTAAACAGGAATGGGAAAAAACATAAAAATAAATTTACATTGACCAGGGAAGAAATTATTTTTTTAAAACTGAGTTGTACTGAACTTACTTATGATGCTATTGCATCAGCAATGAAGAGTACAACCCGGCACACTGAATACAACCGGCTGAAACTTTTTGAAAAATTTGAAGTTCACAGCCAGCCTGAGCTGGCTACAATTGCAAAAAACAGCGGCTTCGGCGCCTGATTTTTCTTTTCCACATTCTGCTGGAATTTTAATTCTCAGCCCGTACTTTTGCCGCCATTCAGATTTATCATTTTTGGGGTTTAAAGTTTATCGTTTTTTTTGAAACAACGATAAACCCCAAACAAAAAACGATAAACAAATACTCATGGCAGGACAATTAAAAGAGGTTCGTAACCGTATCAAATCAGTAACAAGTACACAGCAGATTACCAAGGCAATGAAAATGGTAAGTGCTGCAAAACTTCGCCGTGCACAGGATGCTATTATTCAAATGCGGCCCTATGCCCGCAAGATGCAGGAAATGCTGAGCAATATTGTAAGCAATGCTGAAGGCGGAGCAGGTATGAGCTTAGCAACCGAACGTACAGTGGAAAAAGTTTTGTTTATTGTAATTACCAGCGACCGCGGTCTCTGCGGCGCATTCAATGCCAACCTTATTAAACTTGCCAAAGCAATCATTACTGAAAAATACTCTGCTCAGTATAAAAAAGGCAATGTGATGATCTGGAATATTGGTAAAAAAGGTTATGAGCATTTTGTAAAAGTGAAATACAATACAGATGCAACACATAAAGATATTTTTCTGCAACTGAATTTTGAAAATGTACAAAAAGCGGCACAGGCTGCTATGAAAGCTTTTGAGGAAAAACAATTTGATGTGGTGGAGATTGTTTACAGCCAGTTTAAAAATGCAGCTACACAAAAATTTGAAGTAGAAAGATTTTTACCCATACCAAAAACACAAACCAAAGCAGGCGCCGCAAAAGCAGATTTTATTTTTGATCCTTCAAAAGATCAATTGATTGCCGAACTGATGCCGAAGATTCTCAATACACAATTATATAAAGCCGTGCTCGATTCAAACGCCAGCGAACATG
>JANOJO010000057.1:0-5690 GCA_031418795.1 Bacteroidota bacterium
GGATTCTTTTGTTCTAATTTTCTTATTGCACTAAACCAGGCAGTATCGTTTTTGGCAACCTCTTTTTTTGAAGTCATAGAAATAATTTTCGGGGCAAGAATGACAAACAACATAAGCGCTGCTATCAATACAACAGCAATCCTTTCTTTCCGGTTAAAACTCAGGTAATCTTTTACAAACTCCTGCCATTTCATTTGCTCTGTTTTTTTCTGAAAATAAATGAAATACTACACCTGGGAAATACCCACTTAGTGGTAGTTCCGGACGGGTTTTTGTTGGCAAACTTTTCTTGGTTGAGAAATTTTAATCCCTACCTTTGCCATCCTTTTTATTTAGCGCTAATATTTTGACGGGACAAATCATTATTTAATAGTTGATTATCACAGGATTTTCTTTTTTTAAGGAATGCCTGAATGTGATTTGTGTATCCCGTTTAAACTAAAAACCGGTTTTACAGATATGTCTTCAACAAAAATGAATCACAGGGTAGATTTCGGTAAAATCAAACACCTCGCAGACGCCCCTGACCTGCTCGACATCCAGATTCAATCCTTTAAAGAGTTTTTCCAGTTGGAAACAACTCCCGACAAAAGGGATATTGAAGGTTTGTTCCGTGTGTTTAAGGAAAATTTTCCTATCACAGATACCCGGAACATCTTTGTACTGGAGTTTATGGATTATTTTATCGATCCTCCACGCTACACCATCGAAGAGTGTATGGAAAGAGGACTGACCTATGCTGTTCCTCTTAAAGCAAAGCTTCGGCTTAGTTGTAATGATGAGGAACACGTGGACTTTCAGACTATCGTTCAGGACGTATTTCTTGGAAATATTCCATACATGACCCCACGGGGAACTTTTGTAATTAATGGAGCCGAAAGAGTAGTGGTTTCTCAATTGCACCGCTCACCAGGCGTATTTTTTGGTCAGTCAGTTCACCCAAATGGCACAAGAATTTATTCTGCAAGGGTAATTCCTTTCAAAGGTGCCTGGATGGAATTTGCTACTGACATCAATAATGTGATGTATGCGTATATTGACCGTAAGAAAAAATTCCCGGTAACAACTTTGCTTCGTTCTATCGGTTATGAAACCGATAAAGACATTCTTGAACTCTTCGGAATGGCTGATGAAGTAAAAGCAGATAAAAAAACTTTGGCAAAATATATTGGCCGCCGTTTAGCTGCCCGTGTTTTAAGAAGCTGGGTAGAAGATTTTGTAGATGAAGATACAGGCGAAGTTGTTTCTATTGAAAGAAATGAAATTCTGCTGGAACGTGATTCTGTTTTGGATGAAGAAGCGTTGGCATTGATTGCAGAAATGGATGTGAAAAGTTTATTCATTCAAAAAGATGATGTAGGTGGTGATTTCGCAATTATCTACAATACTCTTAACAAGGATACATCGAACAGTGAACTGGAAGCTGTGCAACATATCTACCGGCAGTTGCGTGGTACGGATGCTCCGGATAATGAAACTGCCCGTGGCATCATTGATAAATTATTTTTCAGTGACAAACGTTACGATCTTGGCGAAGTAGGCCGTTATAAAATTAACCGCAAGCTGAATATTGATGCCAAGCTTACACAGAAAACATTAACGAGGGGAGATATAATTGAAATCATCAAATACCTTGTTCGGCTTACTAATGGTAAAGCTGAGATTGATGATATTGATCACCTGAGCAACCGCCGTGTTCGTACAGTGGGTGAACAATTATATGCCCAGTTCGGTGTTGGTCTTGCCCGTATGGCACGTACCATCCGCGAAAGAATGAACGTAAGAGACAACGAGGTATTTACTCCGGTTGATTTGATTAATGCAAGAACACTTTCTTCTGTTATCAATTCCTTCTTTGGCACATCACAGCTTTCACAATTTCTTGATCAAACAAATCCATTGAGTGAAATAACTCACAAGCGCCGTATTTCAGCACTGGGGCCAGGTGGACTTAGCCGTGAAAGAGCAGGCTTCGAGGTTCGTGATGTTCACTATTCTCACTATGGCCGTTTGTGTACAATTGAAACACCCGAAGGACCAAACATCGGTTTGATATCTACACTTTGCGTTCATGCCAAGATAAACGAAATGGGTTTCATTGAAACTCCTTACCGTAAAGTGGAGAATGCAAAAGTGAACATGAAGCAACTGATTTTTCTTAGTGCAGAAGAAGAGGATCCGGCAAAAATTGCACAGGCAAATTCTCCACTTGATGAACATGGCAGTTTTGCTGAAGAAAAAGTTGTAAGCCGTGAGACAGGTGACTTTCCTATTCTTGATAGAAATGAAGTTGAATACATGGATGTGGCGCCAAACCAGATTGTTGGTTTGAGTGCTTCATTGATTCCATTCCTTGAGCATGATGATGCAAACCGTGCATTGATGGGATCAAACATGCAACGCCAGGCAGTGCCGCTTATCCGCCCCGATGATCCAATTGTTGGTACAGGCCTGGAAGGTAAAGCTGCCCGAGATGCAAGAATTCAGATTCACTCAGAAGGAAATGGTTTGGTAGAGTATGTTGATGCAAACGAAATACATGTTCGGTATGACCGGGATGAAATGGAAAAACTGGTGAGCTTTGAAGATGATTTGAGAATTTACAGGCTTACTAAATTCATCAAGACAAACCAGGAAACTTCCATCAACCTGAAACCCGCTGTTGCAAAAGGACAGAAAGTAAAGAAAGGAGATTTTCTTACTGAAGGGTATGCTGTAAAAGATGGTGAGCTGGCTCTTGGAAAAAATCTGAAAGTGGCCTTCATGCCCTGGAAGGGTTACAATTTTGAAGATGCAATTGTAATCAGTGAAAGAGTGGTTCGTGAAGACATGTTTACTTCTGTTCATATTTCAGAATACGAATTAGAAGTTCGTGATACAAAATTGGGTGAAGAAGAATTAACCCCGGATATTCCAAACGTTTCTGAAGAGGCAACTAAAGACCTTGATGAAAACGGAATCATCCGTATGGGTGCACAAATAAAAGAAGGTGACATCATCATTGGAAAAATTACTCCTAAAGGAGAAAGTGATCCAACACCGGAAGAAAAATTACTGCGTGCCATCTTTGGCGATAAAGCCGGCGATGCAAAAGATGCTTCACTGAAAGCACCAAATGGTGTGGAAGGTGTTGTTATCGGCAGAAAACTTTTCCAGAGAGCTAAGAAAGATAAGAATTCAAAAGTTCGTGAAAAGGCAATGATTGATAAATTAGAGAGGCAGCATGAGAAGAATGAAATTGATCTCAAAGAATTGCTGTTAGATAAACTTCAGCAAATACTGAGAGACAAAACCAGCGCAGGTGTAAGCAACAATTTTGGCGAAACACAAATTGGAAAAGGGGCAAAATTTACTCCAAAGAATATTTCTCAGTTGGATTTCGTGAATATCAATCCGCTTGGATGGACTGCTGATAAAAAAACGGATGAGCTGATCAATACTTTGCTTCACAACTTTTCTATTAAGTTCAACGAAGAGCTTGGCCGTTATAAAAGAGAAAAATTCAACATCAGCATTGGAGATGAATTACCTGCCGGGGTATTGAAACTTGCAAAAGTTTATCTCGCAGTAAAACGTAAGTTGAAAGTGGGAGATAAAATGGCGGGTCGTCACGGAAACAAAGGTATTGTTGCAAAAATTGTCCGTGCAGAAGACATGCCTTTCCTTGAAGACGGAACTCCTGTAGATGTAGTATTAAATCCGTTGGGTGTACCAAGCCGTATGAACCTGGGTCAGATTTATGAAACAGTTCTCGGATGGTCGGGTCAGAAATTAGGAATCAAATTCGCCACACCAATTTTTGACGGAGCTACAGTAGAAGAAATTGCAGATTACTGCAAACAGGCTGATATTCCCATGCACGGTCATACTTATTTATATGATGGTGAAACCGGAGAACGTTTCCACCAGAAAGCAACCGTGGGTATTATCTATGTTATCAAGCTTCACCACATGGTAGATGATAAAATGCATGCCCGTTCTATCGGCCCATACAGTCTCATCACTCAACAACCATTGGGTGGTAAAGCACAGTTTGGTGGTCAGCGTTTTGGTGAAATGGAAGTTTGGGCACTGGAAGCTTATGGTGCATCCAACATTTTACAGGAATTGCTTACACTGAAATCAGATGATATCATCGGTCGTGCAAAAACATACGAGAGCATTGTAAAAGGTGATAACGTGCCAAAAGCCGGTGTACCTGAATCATTCAATGTATTAGTTCATGAGCTTCGTGGATTAGGTCTCGATCTGAAATTTGAATAGAGTGAATATGCAAATGTGCAAATGAGAGGTCAGTAGTGAATGGTGAGTGAGATACGATTTAGAATAGTGAACTAATAGTATCTTGATAGGAAACAAAAAACTTTAAACGACAAACGATAAACGCATCATGTCAATGAAAAGAGATAACCGTCCAAAACCGACATTTTCAAAAATTACAATCGGCCTTGCTTCGCCAGATACCATTCTTGAAAAAAGTTATGGTGAAGTGCTGAAGCCGGAAACTATCAACTATCGTACTTACAAACCTGAACGTGATGGTTTGTTCTGCGAAAGAATTTTTGGGCCGGTAAAAGATTATGAATGTGCCTGTGGCAAATACAAAAGAATCCGTTACAAAGGAATCGTTTGTGATCGTTGCGGCGTGGAAGTAACGGAGAAAAAAGTTCGCCGTGAACGTATGGGCCATATCAAATTGGTAGTGCCTGTAGTTCATATCTGGTACTTTAAATCTTTGCCAAATAAAATTGGTTACTTACTCGGTGTAAGTTCTAAGAAATTAGAAACCATTGTTTATTACGAAAGATTTGTAGTTATTCAAGCGGGTATCCGGGTTGATAAAGGACAAAATGCCGGCGACCTGATTACTGAAGAAGAATACTTAGATATTCTTGAGGCTTTGCCAAAAGATAACCAGTACCTGCCTGATGATGATCCCAATAAGTTTATTGCAAAAATGGGGGCAGAAGCTGTGCATGATATGCTGCAAAGAATAGATCTGGATCAGTTGTCATTTGATTTGCGTAATGCTGCAGCTACTGAAACATCACAGCAACGTAAAGCTGATGCATTGAAAAGATTAAGTGTGGTAGAAGCTTTCCGTGATGCCAATACAAGAATCAATAACCGTCCTGAGTGGATGGTGATGCAATACATTCCTGTTATTCCACCGGAACTTCGTCCACTTGTGCCATTGGATGGCGGTCGTTTTGCTTCTTCTGATTTAAATGATTTATACCGCCGTGTTATTATCCGTAATAACCGCTTAAAAAGATTATTGGAAATTAAAGCCCCTGAAGTAATTCTTCGTAATGAGAAAAGGATGCTGCAGGAAGCTGTTGATAGCTTGTTTGATAATAGCCGTAAATCAAATGCGGTGAAAGCAGAAGGCGGACGGGCATTGAAATCACTCAGTGATGTATTGAAAGGTAAGCAGGGGCGTTTCCGTCAGAACCTGTTGGGTAAAAGGGTTGACTACTCCGGTCGTTCGGTTATTGTAGTGGGTCCTGAATTGAAACTGCATGAATGTGGTTTGCCAAAAGACATGGCAGCCGAATTATTCATTAAATCAACGAGCTTCGGTGCATGCACCATTCGAAGTAAGCCCATTTCTAAAACGATTTGCGGATCTGAGGATTTAGAAACATCGCCAGCCGTTTTAAAAGCCATATCAAATAAAAACTGCAAAG
>JANOJO010000058.1:0-4106 GCA_031418795.1 Bacteroidota bacterium
TAATCCTATTTCACAAACTTTTACCAGGGAATTAAACAATGCGGCGTACAGTTTTTATAAATACACAAATGATCCACTACTTCTTGCAAAAGCCTTACAATGGTCGGCCAGGGCAAATGAGTTTACTGAAAACTATAACGCTTTAGACACTCATGCACACTTGCTATACAAAACAGGTAAAAAAGATGAAGCTCTCCTTTGGCAGAGTAAGGCCATTGCTTTAAAAAAGAAACGTGGGTTTGATCCAAAGAGTTTAGAAGCAGAACTGAATGCAATGAAAAATGGAACTTTAAAAATGTAAAAGCTTTTTCGTACTTCCGTGGGTGTGCCCATAGGACACAGCGAACCTTATTTCATTTCTGCATGAACAAAAGCCATAAGCTGGCCAACTGTGGCAGGAGAAAAATCGAATTGAAGTCCGGCAGCCTGAAAAAGCTCAGGCAAAGTTTTGGTGCCGCCAAGTGAAAGTGCTGCGGTGTAATTATTCAAAGCCTGTTGTTGGTTTTCTTTAAACTGCTGCCACAAACCAATGGCACCAAGTTGTGCAATACCATATTCAATATAATAAAAAGGAACTTCAAAAAGGTGCAGTTGCTTTTGCCAGAAATGAAGGCGGTATTCTTCCAGTTCTGAAACATCAAGAGATGACGGAGTAAACTCATTTAATATTTCAATCCATTTATCTGCCCGTTCTTCAAGTGTATGATTTGGATTTTCATAAATCCAATGCTGAAATTTATCAATGGTTGCTATCCAGGGAAAAATAGTGATCACTCTTTCCAACTGGTGTTCTTTCGCTTGATTTAATTCCTGCTCTGTTTTAAAAAAAACATGCCAGCTTTCCATACTGAAAAGTTCCATCGCCATACTTGCTACTTCAGCAATTTCCATCGGGTATTCTTTAAAAGCAGACAACTCAAGTTTGTGTGCAAGAAAAGAATGAACTGCATGGCCGCCTTCATGTACCATTGTGGTTACATCATCCATTTGGCCGGCAGCATTCATAAAAATAAATGGTGCACCGCTTTCTGCAAGCGGGCAATTGTATCCACCGGGAGCTTTTCCTTTTCTGCTGTCAAGATCAAGATGGCCCATTGTTTTCATCTTCCGCAGGCATTCGCCAAAAAATGGATTCAGTTCATTAAAACAAGCAATTGATTTTTCTACCAGCTCATCAGCAGTTTTAAAAGGATTCAATGCTTTTTCATCAGCCGGATGCGCCTCAAGATCCCAGGGGTGCAGGGTATCAATACTTAGTTTCTTTTTCTTTCTTTCATAAATTTCATTTACCAATGGCATCACCTGTTGCTTCACGGCTTCATGAAACTGAAAGCAATCTTCTTTTGTATAATCAAAGCGGCCCATCTCTGCAAACTTATAATCACGAAAATTTGCAAAACCAGCATTGACAGCCACCTGGTGGCGTTTTTCTATTAATGTTGAAAAAAGAGAATTCATTTTTTCTTTATCCTCCAATCTTCTGGCGCCAATTTTTTTATAAACAGATTCTCTTAAGCTCCGATCGTTGTTCTCTAAAAATTTTGTGGCTTGCTGCAATGTAAACTCTTCGCCATTTACATCTACTGTCATTTTACCCGAAATAATTCCGAACTGCTGTTGCATTACATTCAGTTCAGCCATTAACGGAATATTTTCTTCGCGGAAAAGTTCAATGTTTTTCTTTACAGTGCGCAGTGTGGTAAAATATTTTTGCTGATCCAGTTCTTTGGTAAACGGGCAATCAATTAATTTTTTATTCAGCTTATCGGCATACGGTTGTGCTTTCGGCTGTATCTCCATCATAAAAAAAGTAAAAGCATTTTCCAGTTCTTTATTCTCCGTATCACAGGTCATTTTTATCTGCCGCCAGCAGGCATCCTCACTCACTACTGCTTCCAGTTCGCTTATGTCTTTCAGCCATTGTTCTAAATGTTCTTTAGAATGAATCTCCCGGTCAAGAAGATTTTTAAACCAGGGTTCTAATGCTTCCCAGTTAGTAATGGAAAAATCTTCCGGCAAAAAATGACGCGGTAGTTTTTTAATGTCGGCAGAATAAATCATAATGTGCAAATGTGATAACCTGCCAGCCGGCAGGCTGGTATGCAAAAGTGCAAATAAAGAAAGCATCTTTTCCTTTATTTGCACATTTGCCTTGTTTGATAAATAATTATTTTTTCTTCTTATTTGATTTTTCTTCTGCTACAGCTTCTTCCTGTACGGGTTCTTCTGTTTCTTCTTCAGGTACTTCGGTGAGTTTTATTTCCACATTGTGTTTTTTCAGAGCTTCAAACCATTTCACCATTTTTTTCTGATCACTGGCATACACTTTTTCAAAATCCATTGTTGGAAAAACTTTTTCAAAATATTTTTGAACAGCATCATTATTTTTTGAATCGGGCAGGCTGTCTGTTGTTTTTTCCATGGCATGAAAAACATCAACGAGGTTTACATTATCAGCTTGCGTATAAACTTCAATGCTTTCGAGGTGTGAAAAATTATGCACCCTGTTTGCCACAAACTGTGTTTTATTATCATCCAGCGAACGGACGATGGCTCCATCATTCCGGCTGCTAACCAGTTCATACAATCCCGGCATTCCTGTAACGGCTATAAGTTTTGCGTAGTCCATAAAAAAGTAAAAAATTTTGGAGCCGCAAGATAACCCCAAACCGGGAAATAACACAGGAAAACAAAACAGGCACCGAAGAGTGCCCGTTTTTATGAAACTCAAAACCACGACTAAAAAATTACAGAAAGTTTTTCTTTTTCCTGAATCCAACAACGGAAATCAAACCCATAACTCCCAGCGTTGCAAACAGAATTCCTTTTTCACCACCACCTCTTTTATTTACAAGCGTAGCTGCATGGGCATAAGATGCTTCAGCCGGAATAAATTTTTCTTCCGGCTCTTTACTTACTACATCCCAATCGCTATAGCCCTTGCCGGTTAAATATGAAAGCATTTCCATTTCATTCGTTCTTCTTTGTTTTAATTCTTTCAAATATTTTTTTCCTGCATCACAACTAAAATCTCCGGTGGCAGGATGAGTAACAATATATCTTGCCTGGTAGTTATCTGTATTTGGAGTTACCTGGAACATTAAATCCTGCGGAAAAGATTTGCGGTTATAACGAACATGCAATCTTGTAAAATAAACATTGCTGGAATAATCTTCTTCATTATTCACGTCGCCGTAATCATTCCAGTCACGATTGATCCACCATACACCTGCCTGTACCAAATCCTGTGTGGATGGAGCAGTAGCCACACAAGGGTCGCATTTTACAAAATTTTTCGGGCTTACATCCCATGCGTATTCCAGCATGGCAATTGCTTTTCCTTCTTTATCCCACTGATGATTAAACAGATTGGAATAGAAACTACCAAAATTATTTTTTACAAACAACGGAATATTTTTAGATGTGGGTAAAGAAATGGTTCTGTAATTGGTGGCTTCTATTCTTCCTTTTTTGGTAAAGGCATACACAATCATATCCTGGTCACCATCAGCATTAGCCATTCCCAATCTGATTGGGAGCATAAATTTTGGAGATGTAAAACTTATTTGAATCGGACGAAGAAAATTCCCTGGTAGTTTTTTCTTTTCGGCTTCATTTACTTTTACCACAAAAAACTTCAGGTTACTTTTTATATAAGGCTCCAGCACTTCTTCAGCGCCTTCAGGAATTTTATAACCGTTTTCATTCAGCCACACTTTTAAGCCGGTTGATTCTTTGGCGCTGAGGATGAGAATATCGTATTCCCCTACAATGTATTTCGCTTCAATTGTTACAGATTTTCTTTTCTCCGAAGTAGCTCCCCGAAGTAATATCTCATTCAATTGTACTCCAGCCGCCTTTCCCTGCAACATATCTTCATATTTATATACATTACACGGATTCCCGTCATAATATTCCACCAATCTTGGTTTGCTGTATTCATTCAGGGTATTAAAGATGGACTGCTCCACCACTTTAATATCTTTTTTTTGCAGTACCACCGGCACAGGCACCACCATTGCAAAATCTTTCAGGTTACCTTTAAAATCATTGTACATGGTAATTACATTGCGGTTGCCATCCCGTACAATAATTACCTGCGATGT
>JANOJO010000059.1:0-14100 GCA_031418795.1 Bacteroidota bacterium
TCCGTGCCATCAATAATAATCCCAACCAGGTTACCGTGCGTTTTAGTTTTAGTAAACACAATACCAGGGCAGAAGTAGATGCTGTGGTGGAGAAGTTGAAGGAACTCGTTTAATCCTGAGCAGCCTGCACTGAGCGAAGTCGAAGTGTCGAAGGATATTCAGTAAGTTTCGAGCGGAGTCGAGAAACGGTAAACCTAAAGATTTTTATTTATTTTTTGTACCCAGCCTCATTAATTCTATTATGCTTCATTGGTGTAGCACTTTTGTACGATATAACTTTATTGGGCTACCGAACAACTTTTCGTCTCATACAATCCATACCATCGCCCAAGACAGAACCCTTTAAACTTTGGCTGGCAAAAGTGGCTGCTGAAAGATTAGACGAAATGCAAGACCCTGAACTAACTATTGACAGGGCATTGAAAGAATACCTGCAGTTGGGATATTCTGAAAACTGGATAAACCAACGCCTGAAAAGTATTGAAATAAGAAAGGAGCTGACCGATGAGTGGAAGAAGAGAGGACTGAAAGAAGGGGTTCAGTTTGCAACACTCACCGACATCATCACCAAAGCATGGAGCGATAAAACCACCAAAGAATATAAAATCCTGAAGGGCTTGAAGAAAGAAAACCTTCGGGACAATATGACAAATACAGAGTTGATATTGAACATGCTTGCAGAAGCATCCACAAAGGATATTTCCGCAGCAGTGACTCCGAAAGATTTTGAAGAAAGCAAAAAAGTAGCAAAGCAAGGCGGTGATGTAGCAAAGGTTGCCAGAAAAGAATTGGAAGCACGAACAGGAAAAAAAGTAGTTACCTCATTAAACGTAAAATCTGCTTTGCAATTGAAAGAAGGAAAGACGAAAAGGAAGAAATAAAAAATGTTTGACGAACACAGCAAATACAAAAACAACGGACATTTCTTTTTTGAAAGTGGGCAAACACTTTCGGTTGTCTGCAATGCACCCGAACAAGCTGGTGTGTATTACATTTTTCTGTTACGAAAAGGAAAAATTCGTTTGGTTTACAATGTAACAAACAGAGTAGCGTAAATAAACATGAGAGCATTAGAACTCTTCTTTTTTTTACTTCTTTAATCCCTTCTTCGTTATGCGTCATATTAAAACCGGGAAGAGTATGAATAATTTCAATTTAGGAACAGTTAGCCGCATTCTTTTAATGTCATCTGTGATGACCACTTCTTGTAATTCACAAAGCAAAACCGATTTGCAGAAAACAAAGACCGATATCGCTGAAGCTCAACAACCTCAAAGTGTAGACTCTCAAATAGCCCAATATGTTGTGGAAATATTTGAGGACTCAAAAGGGAATCTGTGGTTTGGAACCATAGAAAAAGGTGCCGCAAAGTATAACGGTAAAACACTTACCTATTTTACAACTGTAGACGGATTAATCGGTAATACTGTTACAAGCTTTGCGGAAGACAAAGATGGAAATTTGTGGTTTGGCACACATTCGGGACTTTCAAAATATGACGGTAAAAATATCACCAACTTCACCAATAAAGATGGTCTTGTTAACAACAGGGTTTCCGAACTACTAGTTGATAAAATTGGTAACATTTGGGTTGGAACCTGGGGTGGAGTTTCCAGGTTCAACGGTACAACTTTTTCAAATTTTCCAATTCCAAATCCCGACATTAAACTATTGCCGTATCAATCAACAATGAACTGGATTACTGAAATCATAGAAGATAAGCAAGGGAATATTTGGTTTAGCCGGGATGGCTATGGAGTTTGCAAATATGATGGAAATTCTTTTACTCACTACACCAAAAAAGATGGTCTTGCTTCAAATAATGTTCAGGTTATTCATGAAGACAATCAAGGAAACTTTTGGTTCGGTTCAAGAGTTGCGGAAAAAGACAATCCGAATGAAGGCAGTAGAACCGGAGACGGTGGACTTAGTAAATTTGACGGTAAAACATTTACCCGGTTCACTAAAATAAAAGGTCTTAGCAAAAATGACATTTATGCAATCAATGAAGATAACAACGGAAACATTTGGATTGGCGCAAATGGCTTGGGTGCATATCGCTATGACGGAAAAGACTTTACTTTAATCAGCGAAACAGACAGAAAAGATCTAATGCCATTTGGTTATGGCATTCAAAGCATATTGGAAGACAAAAAAGGAAATCTTTGGTTTGGATTATCAGGAGGGCTTTTTCGCCTTAAGGGAAATTCAATTATCAATGTTTCTCAAAATGGACCTTGGAATTGAAATCTTAAAATACGAACGCATAACATAAGATTAAAAGAAATAAAAAAAAGAAGGGCTTTGTTCGGTAAACGAACGGTGGAGCTTCTAATTAAAAGAGTAGCGTAAACAAACATGAGTGCTTCTAAACCCTTCTTTTTTTTACTTCTTTAATCCCTTCTTCGTTTGTAATTCGTCATGCTTGGGTGCAGTGCTAACTTGAAACTTTCTGGATGAAACGAACAGGCAAAGCCAACGATTTCTGTATCTTTAAAACATGACTTTGGGACTGAAAATTTTAAATCAAGATTATTTTAACGACTATAAAACGCAACTGAAAGTTGATGTTGAATCTACATTTGAGACACTTAAAAACAAACCGCAAAGTTTAGAAGATTTCAAGTTTTATCTTACTAATTCTGCGGTGCATTCATCCAACATTGAAGGCAACACAGTAAGTTTTGACACCTATTTAAAGTCAAGTGAATTCAACCTGCATTTAAAGACAAAAGAAATTAAAGAGATTGAAGAACTCATTGCAGCTTACCAATTCGCAAGAGAAAATGATTTGACACTTGACAACATTTTGAAAGCTCACGAAATTTTGACTCAATCCATCCTGATAAAAAAGGAGCGAGGCAAAATCAGAAAAGTAAAAGTGGGTGTAAGAAGTGAAGGACGGCTAATTTATTTAGCGGTTGAACCAGAGTTTATAAAACAAGAATTAGAAAAACTTTTCGCAGACATTTCTATTTTGCTAAAATCTAAATTGACAACAGCCGAAGTGTTTTATTACGCAGCTTACATTCATTTGGTATTTGTAAACTTACATTCATTTGTTGACGGCAACGGCAGAGCAACACGACTGATTGAGAAATGGTTTTTAGCAAAGATGCTTGGTGACAATGCCTGGTGTATCACTTCTGAAAAAAACTATTGGGACAACAGACCAACTTACTACAAAAATTTGCAGATAGGTATGAACTATTACGAAGTGAAATACGAAAAGAGTGTCCCGTTTTTACTGATGCTTCCTAACTCCTTAATAAACGCTGTATGATACTTCTAACAACCTATTATCGGAACTTCAAAACCCGCAATACTGCGGGATGCCTTGAACGAGCAGTAGCACGAACGCATAACATAAGACTTGCCTGCCAGCAGGCAGGTTAAAAGAAATTTTAAAAAGAAGGGTCTGACGACTCTGATAAGTTTCTTCGTCAGAGTATCTGACTCCGTCAGAGCTTTGTTCCTTGCCCGGCTGCCCCATTCAGGCGGGGGTAAACGAACGGGAGAGATACCATTCAAAAAACGCTAACCCTCATCGTTCCTGAGAGTTTATAAATATCAATTAAAAAAGCAGTTTCCACAGAAAGCCAGTTTTTGTTTTTTCTGCCCGCCCCCATCCTGTTGTAATTTTTTTAAAAATATTTTTTGGACAGTTCAAAAATATGATTTTACTTTGCAGTTCAAAGCACTTTCCATATCAACGAACAATAAAACTGACTGCATAAAATGAACAGACTTGACATTCTAACGAACATTGACAATCCCAGGGAGCTTGAAAAATTATATCGGGACAATAAGACGGCTTTTAAAACGGAGTTCAATTTACATTACCCTGAACTTAAGGACAATAAACTTGCAGACTATTGGAATGAAAGACTGAATTACGAAAGTTCAGAAATATCCTGGGGGAGCAATAAAGAATTAACCTTTGTAATAATTGCTTCTTTATTAGCGGGTGTTATTGCAAAGCTTCCCGTGTTACTTAATATCAATGAGGAATTATTTTACCAGAGGAATTTAGGATTTATCATTTTCCCAATATTAACAGCTTACTTTATTTGGAGGCAGCGTCTTTCAATAAAGAAAATTGTATTTGTCCCGATAGTTATCGGGATTGCATTTTTGATTGCATTAATCTTCATCAATCTGTTACCTGCAGATACTAATAGCGACACCTTGATTTTGTCTTGCATTCACTTACCGCTTTTTTTGTGGGCGGTTTTAGGATTTTCGTTTGCTGGCGACAACATAAGGAGCTATCCTAAAAGACTTGACTTCCTGAGATACAATGGCGATTTAGTAATAATGACTACTCTCCTCGGGATTGCAGGAGCCATTCTCACTGCAATTACTATCGGGCTTTTTTCTGTCATTGGTTATAATATTGAGAAATTTTATTTTGACTATATTGGTATATTCGGACTTGCTGCATTGCCAATAGTTGCAACTTATATAACACAAACAAATCCTCAATTGGTTAATAAGGTTTCACCTGTAATTGCAAAAATATTCAGCCCTTTAGTTTTAATTATGCTGGTTGTTTATTTGGTAGCAATTTTGTTTTCCGGAAAAGACCCATACAATGACAGAGATTTTTTAATGATATTTAATTTTCTCTTAATCGGCGTTATGGCAATTATTTTATTTTCGGTTGCAGAAACATCTAAGAAGAACGAAAACCGGACAGGCAGTTTTATACTATTTGCTTTATCAATAGTAACAGTTATTGTAAACGGAATTGCGCTTTCTGCAATTTTATTTAGAATTTCAGAGTGGGGCATTACTCCAAACCGGCTTGCGGTTTTAGGAGGGAATATACTAATACTGACAAATCTGCTAATGATAACTTTCCGGATCTTTAAGAATGTTTCAAAAAAAGCGGATATTAGTGAAGTTGAAAATTCCATATCCATGTTTCTTCCTATTTACATCTTATGGACAATTATTGTGACTTTTATTTTCCCCTTAATATTTCATTTCAAATAACATAACAAACCTGCCAGACCGCTGGCAGGTTATCGAAACAACACGGCTTCGAACGAACAGTAGAGTATGCTGATAACTTAAACCGACAGACATAAAAAAAGTTACTATGGACTTGGAAAAAATTCTAAATAACAAACAAGTTAAAGCAAAAGCAAAAACAGAAACTATCAGCAATATGCTCCTGGACAAAAAAATTAGTGTTAGCGATCTAATCAAAGTTGCTCAAACATCAAAAGACCCGATTAAAGCAACTTGCATTGAAGCAATAGAATTTGCGACAAAGAGCAAACCCGAAATTGCTTCTTTAACTTGCCTTCAATTTGTATCCAATACCCTGACAGAAAAAGCACCGAGAGTAAAATGGGAGTCCGCAAAGGTTATTGGAAACATTGCACACCTTTACCCCGGTAAATTAGACGATGCAATAAAAAATTTACTTGTTAATTCTGAACATTCAGGTACAGTAGTTAGATGGAGTGCCGCTTTTGCGTTAGCACAAATCATAAAAATAAAAACAAAGCGTAATAAAGATTTAATCCCTGCAATTGAATCCATCTGTAAGCGTGAAGAACAAAACAGCATCAGGAAAATTTATCTTGAAGCACTAAAAAAAGTAACAAATTAATTGACATGACAGAGCAAGTAACAAAAATAAAATAACGACAGTTTAATTGAAATTTTTGGAAGAAGTGCTTTGCTCAAACAATCTCCCCATTTTCGCCTAAAAGTTGGTGTTTAAATAACAAACTTTTTCTGGCTTTTGGTTTCACCAACAACCCAATCTTAATTTTTCTGTTTTTGGAGAAGTGAACAATTAATCGTTTAACTTAACTACTGTTCCCCCTATTTGTGTTCCATTGCTGCAATTGCAGATATACTGATATGTATTGTTAGTTATTGAAGTAATCCTAAAAATTCTCCATTTAAAATTACCATAGCGTAATTCTTTTTTATTAGTCCAGAACTGTGTCAATTTATATTCACAATCTGAGACCCACTTTATCTTACTTTTTACAACCGCACCGGTTTGCTCATTTGTTTCTGTCTGCTTCCTCTTTATTCTTTTTATATTCCATACATTATTTGAACTTGAATCCCGGTAACTGAATACGCCGGTTTTAAATAAATTGCAACCAACACCACTTATTTGGGAAAAACAAGTTGATATAAATACTGTCGATATTATAACAAGAGAAAGTCTGAGCATATGCTGAATTTAAACAATTTCTCCATTCACCATTACTTTATCAATTAAATTATTTCCAAATGAATATGGCAGGTATGCAAGCGAAAGAATTGGTTTTGTAAAAATGAGGTTTGCTTTTTTACCAATGGTTATACTTCCAACTTCATTTTGCAGTTCCATTGCATAAGCCCCATTGATGGTGGCTGCATTGATTGCTTCTTCCGGCAACATCTTCATTTGTATGCAGCTTAGAGCTACAACAAAATTCATATTGCCACTTGGTGATGAGCCGGGATTATAATCGCTGGCTAATGCAATAAAACAACCGGCATCTATCATTTGTCTTGCTGGTTGAAAAGGCATACGGAGAAAAAATGCAGCGGTGGGAAGTAAAGTTCCAATAGTTTGCGAGTTCGCAAGTACTGTGAGAGTTGATTCATCCATTGTTTCAAGATGATCAACTGATACTGCATTCAACTTCACTCCCATTTCCACACCACCGGATAAGTTAAGTTGATTTGCATGAATCTTTGGTTTTAATCCATAACCCATTCCTGCCCGGCAAATAATTTCTGTTTCTTCCGGTGAAAAAAAACCTGTTTCGCAAAACACATCAATATAATCAGCCAATTTTTCTTTTGCAATAATTGGCAGCATTTCATTTATAATTAAATCAATATAGCCTTTGTGATTTTCTTTAAACCCCAGAGGATAAGCATGTGCACCAAGAAATGTTGATTTTATGGATAGATTAGATTTTTCCTTCAGCTTCTTTATTACACGAAGCATTTTCAATTCACCATCAACACATAAACCATAACCACTTTTAATTTCTATAGCTCCTGTACCAAGTTTACTTACTTCCTCAAGCCGCTTCCATGAAATATTGAAAAGCTCATCTTCATTCATTGCATTCAGCTTTTTTGCTGAATTTAAAATACCTCCGCTCTTTGCAGCAATTTTCGCATAACTCAATCCTTTTATTTTATCAACAAACTCATCTTCCCTGCTTGCAGCAAAAACAAGATGAGTGTGACTGTCACACCAACTTGGTAATACAAACTGTCCTGAAGCATCTACCTCATTGCCGATTGCCGATTGCAGATTGCCGATTGTTTTCATGCTGCCGTACTCTGCAATTATTCCATCTTCAATTATTAAATAAGCATTTTCAATACAGGTAATTTCTGCCAAATCATTTCCACGAAGAAGTTTTGTTTCTGTTCTTACCCCAACTAATTGTTTTATATTTTTTATTAATGTTGTCATTGTTTATAAATCATTCCAAACCTTTTTTGCAAAATCTTCAAGCGAAGGATCTCTTGCTCCCATCAGCAATAGTACACAATTATCAGTGAGGTGAGAGCGGATGGCAGGCAAAAATTCATTTCTGTTTTCTACAAAAAATGCATTGGCTCCTTTTTCTTTTATCTCATCAATCAACTCTTTTGCTGAAATATCTTTTGTGGTGGTGCCACCTGCATAAAAAATTTCACTCATCCATATTTCATCCGTTGGCCTCAGTGCTTTTGATATTTCATTTACAAAATCATTTCTCAAAAATTTTGTAGGTGCATATCCATGTGGCTGAAACCATGCAATTACTTTTGGAGCAATTGGCTGGCAAGCTTCAATGCTTGCAGCACACTTGGCAGGATTGTGTGCATAGTCATCAATAAACCAAACCCCATTTTTATTTCCATATACCTGGTGGCGGCGGTAAATGCCTTCATAATTTTTCAGCGCTTCAGCACAGGTACTCAATTCAACTCCCAGTTGGTTGGCTATTGCTGCCGCAGCTACAGCATTTTCCATATTATGCTTACCCACTGTATTAATTGAAAATTGAACCTGCCTGTCCGGGAGGCAAGTATTGTCAATTGAATATTGAATAGTTAATCCCTCTTGTCTGAAATTCTTTGCAAGAATATTTGCTGGAAATTTTTCATCAGTAGAAAAATCATTCTGTATGTTTTGAGAAAGTTTTCTTGCTAAATCATGTGACTGATTTACTATAAATTTTTTGCTGTTATTTTTAAACGTGGTAAAAATATCAATCAGCACATCAAGTTCTTTGTGATCTTTATCTGCATTCAGCAGTACACCAATCTCAGGTTTGTATTGCACAATTGATCCATCGCTTTCATCGGCTTCAATCACCAACCACTCCCCTGCTCCAAGTTTTGCATTGCCAATTTTATTTTCTTTAATAATACTTATCAGCCCCGCACCGCTGATAATGCCGGGTTGCAAACCAGCAACCTGAAGTATATCAAACAACATGGCAGAAGTTGTGCTTTTACCTGATGTGCCTCCAATTGCAATTGTTTTTTTACTGGCAGCAATCAACGCCAGTAATTCACTTCGTTTAAGAATGGGAATATTTAATTGCTTTGCTTTATGCACTTCAATTACTGTGTCTTCAATTGCTGTACTCACCACCACTAAATCTATTTCTTTGCTGATACCTGAACCATTTTGTGCAAGACAAATAATTCCTTCGGCTTCTAATTTTGATTTTGTTTCGTTGAATTCATCTTCCTTAAAATACCGGTCGCTGCCGGAAACAATTTTACCTGCACCCTGAAGATATTGAGCCAGTGCACTCATGCCGGTGCCGGCTATGCCGATAAAAAATACTTTTTGAAAATCGTTGAGCGAAGAAATCATACGCAATACTACAGTAATTCAAATATTTTTTCAGTAAGAATCCATTTTTCTCCGGGTTTTGCAATTGGCAGGGTCTGCTGGTATTTCCACATCAATTCTTCCCACTGCTGTACTTTTTCATTTGCTGAATCACTTGCTGATTTTTTTTCAAAACTAAAATCATCAGTTGTTTCCATTATCATAAAAAGCCGGTTCATGATGCGGTAAATTTCCATACTCACAATACCCGCATCTTTTATAGAAGCAATTATTTCCGGCCATACATTTTTATGATGCGCTTCGTACACAGCAATTAATTGCGGATCATTTTTCAGATCGAGTGCAAGACAATAGCGTTTCATGTGTTCGTTTTTATTTTATATCCAAACCATCCAAATAGTAAAACAAAAACAAAGCAGATTAACGGGATGATAAATGAAAAAGGTGTGGAATACATTCCTGCAAGTGAACCCATGAAATAGGGCATAACAGCTCCACCTACTATTGACATAATGATAAATGACGATCCTTTCTTTGTAAGCGAACCAAGATTTTTTACACCCAATGCAAAAATGGTTGGAAACATAATAGATTCAAAAAAGAATATTGCCATCAGGGCATATATCGAAATCATTCCCTGCAGCATGATAACTGCTGCACATAATAAAATATTAATGGCAGCATAAACAGCTAACAATTTATGGGCTGCAATTTTTCGCATAAGTGCTGTACCTGCAAATCTTCCGATAGTAAATAAAATAAGACTGCCGGAAAGATAATAAGCGGCTGTTTCGTTTGTAATACCCAATCCTTTTTCAGTACAATAATTAATAAATAAAGCTGCAATGCCAACCTGGGCTGCTACATAGAAAAATTGTGCAGCTATTGCCCATACAAAATGTGAGTGCTGAAATAAAGTTTTATCAGCATGTATTTGTTTATCTGTAACAAGTTCTTCTTCTTTAATTTCCGGCATTTTTGTTTTGAAAAATAAAAAGGCCACCCCCAATACGACAGCGGCGATTATGATGTACACATATTTAACATTGTCCAGTTCAGATCCGGCAGTTTCATTTTTAGTTCCAAAAAATAATGCTCCGCCAATAATTGGGCCTAAAAAAGATCCAACGCCATTGAAACTCTGCGATAGATTTAATCTGAATTCAGAAGTTTCGGGTTTTCCTAAAACAGTAATGTATGGGTTAGCTGCCGTTTCAAGAAATGTTAAACCGCTTGCAAGAATAAAGAGTGAAAGCAAAAAGAAATTGAAACTAGCTATGCCGGCTGAAGGATAAAATAATAAGGCTCCGGTTGCATAAAGCAATAATCCGGCAATAATACCTTTTTTGTATCCAAACTTATTCATGAATAAGCCAGCGGGAATTGCTAATAGAAAATAAGCACCAAAGTATGCCCCCTGCAAAAGTGTAGATCGCTTTTTGTCAATATTCAGTGTTTCCTGAAAATGTTTGTTCAAAACATCAAGTAATCCATAAGCAACTCCCCAAAGAAAAAATAAACTGGTAACTAAAATTATGGGCACCAAATATTTCTGCGTAGCCCTTTGATTGTTATTCATAAAACTGAAGATAATTAAATCCGGTATTCACAACCTGTTTTTTTCAGGTAAAGCACAAAAAGATATTATACGAAATGAACATTCATTATAAAAAATGAAAACTGATGCTTTATAAAATCTTTTTTATGAATTTGAAGTAAACACTTTTACCCAATCCACATACATGATTCCCGTTTGTATCAACGCAGGATTTAAATTGGAAAAAAATAATCCGCCTACTGCAAGATTCAACGTTATTCTTTCTGTTTTACCAAACAGGCTTGGCACATAACCACCGGAATTAGTTTTAACCAGTACGCCATCAAAATAAAATTGCAGTGTGTTTTGCGACCAGATTACTTCATACACATGGTAACAAGTTTGCAAACTCACATCCGTTGTTACAAAACCTTCTGCACTGCGAACAAGATTTCTGCCTGCAGTTTTTCCATAAAAATAATTTGTCTGGTATTTGTTGTCCTCCTGCCCTCGTGCTTCCAGTATATCTATTTCTCCCTGTGTGGCCCAGGGATCTCCATAGCTCCAGAATGCAGGCCACATACCATAGCCCGATGGAAGTTTTATTCTTGCAATCATTCTCACTTTCGGTGTGGATGCAGATGCTGATACATTTGTTTTACATTCAATTCTACCTGATGTGTAATTAAATGTTTTTACTGTTGCATCAAATGGTGTGGTGGGGCCGGCTACTGTTTCCTGTATAGCAGTTATCACTAAGTTGCCGGCAGATAAACTAAGATTGGATGGCTGATACATTTGTAACTCATTATTAAAAGCGCCGCCTGTCCAGGTATTCCATTTGCTGAGATCGGTTTCAAAATGATCTTCAAATGTTTTTGTCCAACCGGTAGTAGTTAATGTGCTTTCATCAAGATCATAATTACAAACCCCATGTACAGGTGCCGGTGGTGGTGGCGGAGTTGGCTTACCGGTTACAAATTCCTCAGCAGGTTGATTTGTATTTTCTTTAGTCTTATTACAACTGCAGGAGATAAGAAAAAGAGAAATAAAGAAAACAGAATTTCTTTTTAAAGAAAGAATAATCATGGTGTTTTTTTTATAGTTATAAAAAATTATGCCCCGCTTAATTCTTTTAATGCAATTACTAATTGGTCAAGTTCTTTTGGTGTTGTATAGATATTGGGGGTAATGCGGCAGCCATGCACATTGGCATAATCAATAGCCACCGTATAAATTTTATATTTCTTGAAAAGTGTATCAGCTAAATCAGCGGGTTTCATATTTTTTATGCCAACATTAGCAATGGCACAACTGCGGGCTGCATCAGCAGGTGTATTTAAAATAATATTTGGAAGGTTTCTTACTTTTCCTGTCCAGTAGTTTTGTAAAAACCGCAATCTTGCTTCTTTTCTTTCGGACCCAATCTTTAAATAAAAATCAATTGCATCGGAAATAGTAAGATCAGTATGCACCGGGTGTGTGCCTGTATGGTTGAGCCTGTAGATATCTTCTTCTTTCCTGTCAGCACCTGATGCAAGCAGCGGCCACACATCTGGAATATTTTCTTTTTTTACATATAAAAACCCGGCGCCCAATGGTACACTCAGCCATTTGTGCAAACTGGTGCCATAATAATCGCAACCAAGATCAGGAATAGAATATTTAATATGTGCAAATGCATGAGCACCATCCACCAATACTTTTACACCTTTGCTATGCGCCATATCGCATATTTTTTTCAGGGGTAAAATTTGTCCGGTGATATTGATGACATGACAAACCATCAGTAATTTTGTTTTGGGTGTAATGGCGTTTGCATACAGATTTACTATTTCATCATCAGTAGCAGGCAGATTAGGTACAGAAATTATTTTATTTACAACACCATGTCTTTTTGCCACCAACTTAAACATATCGAGCATGGCGCCATAATCCTGCTCTGCCATTACCGCTTCATCACCCGATTGCCAGTGTGTGCCTGCAATAATCAAATCCAAACTTTCCGAAGTGTTTCTTGTGATGATTAATTCTTCATCACTGCATCCTGCAAGTTTTGCCAGTTTTGATGCCATTATTTTTTTATCATCAAATCTTTTTGTACGCATGTAATAAGATGCTTCATAATTTATTTCCCTGATATGGTTGATAAATTTTTCAAGTGTTTCCTGTGGCTGAAAACAATAATAACCGTTTTCAAGATTAATATAATCTGGTTTTAACCGGTAGCCTTTTCTTATTCCTTCCCAGAATATTTCATCTTCAGCAATAGTTTCGGGTAAAATGCTTTCATATTTTTCTACCCATTTATCCAGATGGCTTAACGCCGGCACTTGTATTAATCCCATGAATGATAAGTTTTTTAAAAATTCACGTTTGTTCATACCGGAAGATACGGCAAAAAAATAAAGTGAACGTATTACCAACAACTTGCCCCCACAACAAACAGTTGTTGTATAAGATTATGGGGTTACCTTTTCACTAACATTGTATTAAGTGTTAACTAAAGGCATTTGTTATTTTACATTTGCCGGTGGCTATTTAAGAATTAACCTTAAAAAAAATTCAAAATGATTCAAAAGACTTATTACAAAACAAAAGATTATTGCAAAGTGAAATTTTCTTTTACTGTTGAAAATGCAGAAACAATTGAAATTCTCGGCTTGAACAGCGACTGGGAAAATTCTGTAATTATGAGCAAAAAGAAAGATGGCAGTTTCAGCGCCGATGTTAATTTACCAAAAGACTCCAAACACGAATTTAAATATTTAGTGAACGAAACTGAGTGGGTAAACGAACCAGCGGCTGATAGCGCAGCGCCAAACGAATTTGGTGGCAGCAACAGTGTGATTGTTCTCTAATTCATTGTGAAATATTTTATTTTTTATTTGTGTTTCCGTAGAGACAGGGCATGCCCAGTCTCTACGACGAATCCGTTTCATTATTGCAACCGTGAATAGATGATTGTGTCTGAGAAATTGCCGCGGAAAAAGAATTCTTCTTTCAGGTAACCTTCTTTTACAAATCCGGTTGATTCAAGAACCGCTGATGAACCGTCATTGTCTGCCCGTATCAGCGCTTCAATGCTGTGCAGATTCATTGTATTGAATCCGTACTCTATTATTTTATTTATAGTTTCTTTCATAATGCCCTGCCGCCAAAATTGCGGATGAAGAACATAACCAATCTCTGCCCGGTAATTCTGTTTTTGAATATTCCAGTAGCAGATGGTGCCAATTAATTTTGAAGGATTTGTTTTTAATGCGATGCCCCACAGGATATTTGTATTTGCTTGAATTCCATCGTCAATCTTTTTAATAAACTCTTCTGCTTCCTGTAAATTTTTTGCAGGCTCTTTACCGATATACTTTAATACCTCATCATCAGATCGTAAAAAAAATAGTTCGGGTGCATCATGCTGCGCCAGTCTTCGCAGCAATAACCTTTCAGTTTCTAATTCGGGAAATGGTGTAAAATTTAATTCAAGCATAAACTTCGTTTCATTTAAAAATTACAGTTCTTCTTTTTCCAGTCAGCACAATTCATTTCAAATTTAATTTCGTTATTACCATGCTTACCAGTTTCTATCCAACCTGCTTTACGGTAAAATTTTTCTGCTCTTGTATCCGGGCTGGTGCCTAACCAAACATTTTCTTTTCCCTGGAGGAAATACCAATCCATCATCAGGCAATGTAATTTTTTCCCAATTCCTTTTCCTTCATGATCAGGA
>JANOJO010000060.1:0-16700 GCA_031418795.1 Bacteroidota bacterium
GTATAAAAAAAATTTATGATTATCGATACAATTCAAAACGCATCAAAATATTTTTCAGTTCATCCATTGTTTGAAAAAGCCTTTGAATACATAACTCAAAATGATTTAGCAAATGCAGCCGATGGCAAATCGGATATTGCAAATGGATTGAAAGCAATCATGAATACCGCACCCGGCAAAACAAAAGAAACAAGTCTGTCGAAATTTGAATGTCATAATAAAAATATAGACATACAACTATGTATCAGTGGTGTCGAAACTTTTGGCTGGAAGCCAAGAGAAAAATGTGTAACGCCCAATGGCGATTACAATGCAGAAAAGGATGTGCAGTTCTATCAGGATGATGCAGATATGTTTTTTCAATTAACAGATGGGCAGTTCGCCATCTTTTTTCCTGAAGATGTACATGCACCCATGATTGGTGAAGGAGTAATAAAAAAATTAGTGATTAAAGTTAGAATTTGATGAATTGCCACTTACTTTAGCCAGTGGGCTTAATAAAGGAATAAAAATAAATTTGGCTTTAGCCAAAAAAATAAATTAGAAAAAGGATTATGAGTAAATCACAGCAAGCATCAGATGCAATCGTACAACAGGGAATTCTTCCTTTATATTTTAATCCCGATGAAACAATAAGTGTGGAAGTATTGAAAGCAATTTACCGTGCAGGTATAAAAGCAGTGGAATATACCAATCGTGGCGAAGCGGCATTAACTAATTTTAAAAAATTAGTTGAAATACGCAATGCAGAAATGAATGGATTATTATTAGGCGTTGGAACTATCAAGAACTTAAAACAAGCAGAAGACTACATGGCTGCCGGCGCAGATTTTTTAGTTAGCCCGGGCTTTGTAAAAAAAGTTGCTAAGTATGCAATAAGCAAAGATGTTTTTTATGCACCCGGTTGTATGACGCCAACAGAAATTATTGCAGCAGAAAATGCCGGAATAAAATTTATTAAACTATTTCCCGGAAATATGCTCGGGCCGGAATTTCTTAGCTCTATTAAAGAAATTTTTCCTAAGTTGTTGTTTATGCCAACAGGTGGAGTGGATACAACAAGAGAAAATATTGAAGGTTGGTTTAAAGCCGGCGTATGTGCAGTAGGAATGGGCAGCAAACTCATCAGCAAAAAACTTATGGAAGCAAAAGATTATGCGACGATAGAAAGTGAAACAAAAAAAGTTCTTGAGTTAATTCAATCTATAAAAAAATAACAACTCTCAAAGTCCTCCTTTGGAGGATTTAGGAGGCTTAACGATTACCATGAATAATGCCATAGGAAAATACAGGTGGACAATTTGCGCCCTGCTTTTTTTTGCTACTACAGTTAACTATCTCGATCGCCAGGTACTTAGTTTATTGCAGCCCTTCCTTGCTGAAAAATTCAACTGGACTAACACGGACTATGCAAACATCACCTCTGTATTTCAGTTTGGTTATGCACTTTCTATGTTATTTGCCGGAAGAATTATAGACAAACTGGGCACCAAAAGAGGTTTTGCCTGGGCAATTATTATATGGTCACTTGCCGCCATTATTCATGCATTTGCCATTCAGATTGGTGAAACAATGTCTGTAGTCTTAGGTTGGTTTGGTATTGCCGGATTTTCAATATCTGTAATGGGTTTTATGTTTTCAAGAGCATTACTTGCATTTGGCGAAGCAGGGAATTTTCCTGCAGCCATCAAGGCTACCGCAGAATATTTTCCTAAAAAAGAAAGATCCTTGGCAACGGGTATTTTTAATTCCGGTACCAATGTGGGTGCTATACTTGCTCCGCTTACTGTTCCATGGATTCAAAAAAACTGGGGCTGGGATTGGGCTTTTATCATCATGGGCATCATTGGTTTTTTCTGGCTAATCTTTTGGTTTTTATATTATGAAAAGCCAGAAAAACAAAAAAGACTATCTGTAGCCGAATTAGCTTATATCAAATCCGGCGATGAAGAAATTAAAATTGATACTACCGAAGCAGAAAAAAAAGTTTCCTGGGTGAAATTATTAGGCTATAAGCAAACCTGGGCTTTTGCATTTGGAAAATTTATGACGGATGGTGTGTGGTGGTTTTATCTTTTTTGGTTGCCTGCATTTTTAAAAGTACAGTATGGTATTATAAATGAAGCGGTGATGCTGCCATTAGCTACTTTATATACAATTGCCATGTTTGGCAGTATCGCTGGTGGCTGGTTCCCTATGTATTTTATTAAAAAAGGTTATAACGCCTATGATGGCAGAATGAAAGCCATGTTAATGATTGCATTTATTCCGCTCGTGGTATTATTGAACCAGCTGTTTGGTCATATCAGTTATTGGGTGCCCGTGCTATTGATTGGCATCGGCGCCTCAGCTCACCAGGCATGGAGTGCAAATATTTTTACTACTGTTTCGGATATGTTTCCCAAAAAAGCAATTGCTTCTGTAGTAGGAATAGGAGGTATGGCTGGTGGTATCGGCGGTGTGGTTACTTCAAAATTGGGCGGCTGGCTTTTTGATTCATATAAATACGCTGGTATTGCAAAATCCTGGATAGAAGCAAAAGCGGCCGGACTTGGTGATTATGCAAATAAAATACAATCTCTTAATCTGATTAATAAAAAAGGCGAAAGCATTGACCTGAATAAAATTGAATTGAGAAGTTTGCCAAAAGAAATTACAGAGCAGTTGCAATTTATAGATACAAGTATGTTTGATAAATTACTGCAGGTGCAAAAACCATTGGTTGCTGCTGAAATGACAACTTCTTATACAATTATGTTTGCAATTTGTGCTGTAGCATATTTAATTGCATGGTCAGTTATGAAATCATTGGTGCCGAAATATAAACCGATTACGGATTTGTAATAAGACTTGCCTGTATTTGTTAATTCACTTGCTTAATTTCTATTTGTTTCTATAAGAGTTATTTCAAATGGGTAAGAATAATTTTGTAATTGGTGTTGACTATGGAACTGATTCGGTTCGGTCTGTAATCGCTGATGCAAGTAATGGTACCGAAATAGCATCTTCTGTTTTTAATTATCCCCGGTGGAAAGTTAGTATGTATTGTAACGCTTCTGCCAATCAATTCAGGCAGCATCCCAAAGATTATATTGAAGGATTGGAATTCACTATTAAAGATTGTTTGCAAAAAGCTGGCAAAGAAGTTTCAGAAAATATTAAAGGAATCTCAGTTGATACCACTGGTTCTACTCCTGTTGCTGTAGATAAAACCGGGACTCCACTTTCACTGTTAAATGGATTTGAAGAAAACCCGGATGCCATGTTTGTATTGTGGAAAGACCACACAGCAATTAACGAAGCAGAAGAAATAAATAAACATGCAAATAAATTTGATATTAATTACCTGCAGTTTGTTGGTGGTATTTACAGCAGCGAATGGTTTTGGGCAAAACTTTTACATATTCTGAAAGTAAACGAAGCAGTAAGAAAAAATATTTATTCGTTTGTTGAACATTGCGACTGGATTCCATTTTTACTTACCGGTGGTACCGATGTGCATCAAATGAAACGCAGTGTATGCAGCGCAGGTCATAAAGCGCTTTGGGCAAAAGAATTTAACGGATTGCCACCCAACAATTTTTTTGTTTCCTTAAATCCTTTGCTTGATGGGTTTACTAAAAAATTATTTTCAGAAACTTTTACTGCTGATAAACCTGCCGGCAACTTATCAAAAGAATGGGCGGATAAACTTGGCTTAACTACTGATGTTGTAATTGGTGTTGGCGCATTTGATGCACATATTGGCGCTGTGGGCGGACAGATAGAACCATATTATTTAAGTAAAGTAATGGGAACTTCTACTTGTGATATGATGGTAGTGCCGGCAGCAGATATGAATAATAAATTGGTAAAAGGAATCTGCGGGCAGGTTGACGGTTCCATTATTCCCGGTATGATTGGCCTCGAAGCAGGGCAATCTGCGTTTGGCGATGTGTATGCATGGTTTAAAAATTTATTAAGCTGGCCGTTAAATCAAATTGAAGATGAGGAGTTGAAAAAACAACTCAGTGAAAATATGATTGCAAAACTTTCTGAAGAAGCAGCTAATCTTTCTTTGAATGAAAATGATGAAATTGCGGTGGATTGGTTTAATGGAAGAAGAACACCCGATGCCAACCAGTTATTAAAAGGGGCAATTGTTAATTTAAATCTTGGCAGTGATGCGCCACAAATTTTTAAAGCATTGGTTGAAGCTACTTGTTTTGGCGCTAAAGCAATAGTTGAAAGATTTATTGATGAAGGAATTCCGGTAAAAGGATTGATTGGTTTGGGAGGCGTTGCAAAAAAATCACCATACATTATGCAGACAATGGCTGATGTAATGAATATGCCCATCAAAATTCACATGAGTGAACAGACCTGTGCAGCGGGTGCCGCCATGTTTGCCGCAACAGCCGCTGGTATTTATAATAATGTAGAAGATGCAATGTCTGCAATGGGCCAGGGATTTGAAAAAGAGTATAAGCCATTTAAGAAAAATGTTTCAGTTTATAAAAAGAAATATAAGAAGTATAAAAAGCTGGGTGCGTTTATTGAAAAACAAGCATAACTTATCGCAGCAAAGTTTTAATAGAATAAAAACATGGGTAAATATCAACATATAAAAGAAGAAGCATACAAAGCCAATATGCAATTGCCTGAACTTGGTTTGGTACTTTTTACATTTGGTAATGTAAGCGCAGCAGATAGAAGTCTTGGTGTGTTTGCAATAAAACCAAGTGGTGTTCCCTACAATGAATTATCGCCGGATAGTATGGTGATTGTTGACTTTGATGGAAAAACTGTTAAAGGAAAACTTCGTCCATCATCTGATACGCTGACGCATGCTGTGCTGTATAAGCATTGGGAAAAAATCGGCGGCATTGTTCATACACATTCCACTTATGCCACTGCATGGGCGCAAGCACAAAGAGATATTCCAATTTTTGGAACAACACATGCTGACTACAATACGGTTGATATTCCCTGTGCATCGCCGATGAGTGATGAAATGATTAAAGGAAATTATGAATATGAAACAGGATTTCAGATTATAAATTGGTTTAAAGAAAAGAATTTGGATTATACAGAAGTGGAAATGGTTTTAGTGGGCAATCATGCTCCGTTTACCTGGGGTAAAAATGCTGAGAAGGCAGTTCACAACAGTGCCGTTTTAGAAGCAATTGCTAAAATGGCTTTGCTTACAGAACAAATAAATCCATCTGCAACAAAATTGAAAGAAGCATTAATAAAAAAACATTTTGAAAGAAAACATGGGCCTGATTCTTATTATGGGCAATAAAACAATATGCAAATGTGCAAATATGGAAATGTGCTATAGTACAAATGTGTAAATGAACAAACTTACTTCTTTCAGGTTAATCCCCTCCTTCGGAGGGGCGAATTTAGTGAATGACTAAATTAAGGACATTGGGGTGGGTTGCTTGAATTATAATAAAGATTGAAATCGGAGCTACGATTGCTGAATAGAATTACAACAGTACAAGAGTGCGACGCAACGGATGCTTAATCAAGGAACAAAAGTTTAGTACATACTCCTTCGCCGCCCAAGTGGCTTCGGAGTACAAATAAAAATATCAACCATGAGTTTACCTGATTTAAAAAAATTTGAAGTTTGGTTTTTAACCGGCAGTCAGCATTTGTATGGTGAAGAAACGCTTAAACAAGTAGCGGCACATTCAAAAAAAATTGTTGATTCGTTTGCAACTGCAAATAAAATACCGGTGCAGGTAAAATTTAAACCGGTTGTAAAATCACCGGAAGAAATTTATAATATCTGCATGCTGGCGAATACGGAAAAAAAATGTATCGGCATCATTGCATGGATGCATACTTTTTCTCCTGCAAAAATGTGGATAGGCGGGTTGAAGATTTTGCAAAAACCTTTATTACATCTGCACACACAATTTAACCGTGATATTCCCTGGGGCGAAATTGATATGGATTTTATGAACCTGAATCAGTCCGCACATGGCGACCGTGAATTTGGATTTATGATGAGCCGTATGCGGTTGAACAGAAAAGTTGTTGTGGGGCATTGGACAGATGAAAAAGTATTAAATAAAATTGATACATGGTGTCGTGCAGCCGCAGGTTGGAATGACTGGCAGCAGGCAAAGTTTGTTCGCTTTGGAGATAATATGCGGCAGGTGGCTGTAACTGATGGAGATAAAGTGGAAGCCGAAATAAAATTTGGTTACAGTGTAAATACTTATGGAGTTGGAGATTTGGTTGGGGTAATAAATAAAGTAAAAGAAAAAGAAGTGGATGCATTGATTGATATTTACAATAAAGATTATAAACTGGTTCCATCACTAAAGAAAAATGGCAAGCAACATCAATCACTCAGAGATGCGGCTAAAATTGAAATTGGATTGCGTAAATTTTTAAGAGCCGGAAATTTCAAAGGATTCACAGATACGTTTGAAGATTTGCATGGAATGACGCAGTTGCCTGGAATTGCATCGCAACGATTAATGGCAAGTGGTTATGGCTTTGGTGGTGAAGGTGATTGGAAAACTTCTTCATTGGTTCGTGCCATGAAAGTAATGGGAAATGGTTTGCCCGGTGGAAATTCTTTTATGGAAGATTATACTTATCATTTTGAGCCGGGCAATGAAATGGCTCTGGGTTCTCACATGCTGGAAATTTGTCCCAGCATTGCCAATGCAAAACCAACTTGTGAAATTCATCCATTGGGAATTGGTGGAAAAGCTGACCCGGTAAGATTAGTTTTTAATGTTAATGCCGGCGCTGCGTTGAATGCTTCAGTTGTTGATATGGGAAACCGTTTTCGTTTATTGGTAAATGAAGTGGAAGCAGTAAAACCAGAATATGATTTGCCAAAATTACCAGTAGCAAGAGTTTTGTGGAAACCACTACCTGATATGCAAACAGCCTGTGCTGCATGGATATTGGCAGGAGGTGCACATCATACATGTTATTCTCAAAATCTTACTGCAGAACATCTGGAGGATTTTGCTGAAATGGCGGGAATTGAATTTGTGTTGATTGATAAAAACACAACGATAAGCAATTTGAAAAAAGAATTAAGGTTTAACGATATGGCTTATCTGTATAATAAGTAAATATTTCCCATTTCAATCAAATAAAAATTTATTTCATAAAAATAAATCCTGATTACATAAATTAATCACAGCTTCATGAACAATCTTGCAACCAAAGACATCATCGTATTTATCACTTATTTTATTTTGATAGCCGGTTATGGTTATTGGATTTACAGGAGAAAAAAGAAAGCTTCCATTACTGCATCACATGATTATTTTTTGGCAGAAGGATCTCTTACCTGGTGGGCCATTGGTGCGTCCCTGATTGCTTCTAATATTTCTGCAGAACAATTTATTGGCATGAGCGGTAATGGTTTTTTTGTCGGTATTGCCGTAGCTGCCTATGAATGGATAGCTGCATTGGCATTAATCATTATTGCGGTTTGGTTCATTCCAATTTATTTGAAGAATAAGATTTACACCATGCCGCAGTTTTTGAAGACAAGGTATAATGAAACTGTATCACTTATTATGGCCATCTTCTGGTTGTTCCTATACATTTTTGTCAATCTTACTTCTATTTTATTTCTTGGGGCTGTTGCTATCAGCGGATTAGTAGGCCCGGAATATTTTCATATTATCATGATTGGACTGGCCATCTTCGCACTTATCATTACACTCGGTGGTATGAAAGTTATCGGCTATACTGATGTTATTCAGGTAGCGGTTCTCATCATTGGCGGATTCGCCACCATTTATTTTGCATTGACGATTGTGAGTGAAAAATTCGGTTTGGGTAGAGATGCGTTAGCTGGTTTCAATACTTTATTAAAAGAAGCTCCCGATCATTTTCACATGATACTAAGTAAACCAACTGCCGATTCATCGCAGGAATATATAAACAAGTATTTACTGCTGCCGGGTCTTGCTATGTATTTCGCCGGTCAGTGGATTGTGAATTTAAATTACTGGGGATGCAATCAATATATTACGCAGCGGGCATTGGGTGCAGATTTGCAAACTGCACGTAAAGGAATTTTATTCGCAGGCTTTTTGAAATTATTTATGCCTGTTATTGTGATGTTGCCCGGTATTGCAGCATTTGTTTTAAATAAAGGCGGACATCTGGAAGTAAATGGAATGGATAGTGCATATTCATCAATACTTGGATTTTTACCTTCTGGTTTAAAAGGATTATCCATAGCTGCATTAACTGCTGCTATTGTTGCATCACTTGCAGGTAAACTAAACAGCATCTCTACTATTTACACTTATGATATTCATATAAAATATTTTAAAAAAGAAATGGCAGAGAAGAGCCAGGTGTGGATGGGACGCCTGGTAGCCGTGGTAGCAATTTTTATTTCATTACTCTTTACCTGGGAAGATTTATTAGGAATAGGTGGCGAAGGTGGATTCACTTTCATTCAGAAATATACAGGCTTTATCAGTCCCGGAGTATTTGCCATGTTTATTCTTGGTATGTTTTGGAAAAGAACAACCGGCGCTGCTGCAGTAGCTGGTCTTATTACAGGCCTGGTACTGGCCATCTTCTTTAATAATTATGCGGTATCTGTTTTTGGAAATGAAACATGGTTATACACTGCTTTCAAAACAGTGGAAGATGGTAAAGAAGTTTTCCAGATTCCGTTCCTGATTAATATGGGCTGGTCATTTTTCTTTACTGTATTGATTATGGTAGCCTTTAGTATGGCAGGTCCAAAAATAAACCCGAAATCATTTGTGCTGGATAAAGAAATGTTCAAACTGAAACCATCCATTGTTGCAATGATTGTAATGACATTACTTATTCTTACTGTACTGTATGCAAAATTCTGGTAAATAATTTTTCGGCATATGCAGTGAAAGCAGGTTCCGGCCTGCTTTTTTTATTTGCTTATAAAAATATTTTCAAGTAGTGGAGAAGTAAAATCGCAGATAAACATTTCTATATTTGGATATTGCTCAAATTCATTTGCCTGGTGCATTATCGTTATTACTACTGACCTCATGCCTGCTTGCAATGCAGACTCAACACCTTTTGGAGAATCTTCAAACACAACACAATTTTCAGTTGGTACATTTAATTTTTCTGCACACTTTACATATGTTTCAGGATTTGGTTTGCTGAATAAAACATCATCGGCTGAAACTATGGCATCAAAGTAATGACGGATATTAAGATTGTCCAGTACAAAATCTATATTGTACATGATGGCGGCAGAGCCAATTGCCATTTTAATATTTTTCTCTTTTGCTTTTTTCAAAAAATCATGCAGACCGGGTAATAATTTAAGATGTGGTTTGAATAGCTGCTGGTATTCTGTTTCTTTTTCAAAGCTCATCCTGTTTTTTTCTTCATTAGTAAACCGGCCGGGAAAAAATCGTTCAATCAACTCATGGTTTTTTCCATAACAATTCTCTTTTGCCTTTTCTAAAGAAATACTTGCGCCAAGTTCATTGATTATCCGGTGCCAGGCATTTATATGATAATGCATGTCATTAATCATGGTGCCATTGAGGTCAAATAAAAATGCTTTTGGAATATTTTGTTTACCGGAAATCATATTCAAATTTATAAAAGGAAAAACCCACCTTTGCTATAGTTCCGGTGGGCATGGGCGAAAAAAAAGGTTCTTAAACCTTTTTCTCTAAAAAACTTATCTGTCAGCCAGATAGAATTTGAAATTATTAGAACTCACCTGTCACTCACCTTTTTACTGTAATAAGAACTAATCTCAAATATAAATATAGAAAATCTTGAGGGCTACTATTAATATTTTTTTCTTCTTCAATTTAATAATCCTGTTTATGTTTGAATAAATAATAGAATAGTTCTGTTTAATAAGTATTGGAGTCGTCGCCTTATGGTATTAATAAAAGAAAAGATAATTACATTGCACTAGCGATGACGCATATTGTGCGGCTGGCGGAATTGCTTCAGTGCGAACCTTTGAAAAATTTTATAAATCCTGATGAATGGTTTAATGAAAGGGATGAAATAAAAAAGATACTTGTAAGGCATCTTATCACAAATACGGCTGCTTACTGGCTGGCGATTTTGGAAAAAGCAGATGTATGGTTTGCACCGGTGCTGGATTATTATACATTGGTAAAAGAAGAGGGTTATTAAATTCTGGAAATGGAGATAACAGTGAAAACAAGCAATGGATTAAAAATAAAAACAGCCCGTTGCCCGATATGAGTGGATGGAAAAATTTTACAATCAGACATTGGCGCCCCTGCATTGGGCGAACACAACTTTGAAATTGATGAACAGTTTGGTTTAATAAATGAATTGATACCGGTGAACAGAACTCCACTTAAATAATGCAGCGGATTATTGATACACATATTCATGTCTGGGATTTTGAAAGAGCGGAATATCCCTGGTTGAATGGTGATACATCCATACTTAACAGAACATATCGGATTGATGAAATTGAAAACGAAAGAAAGGAAGTGGGAATTACTCATGGGGTGATGATACAAGCCAGTTGTAATTTAGAAGATACTGAGTTGATGCTTGATGTTGCAGAAAACAATGAATGGATAAAAGGGGTTGTGTGCTGGCTTCCGCTGATGGATACAAAAACAAGTGAACAATTACTTGAAGAAAGATTTTTGAATTCAGTATATATTAAAGGTGTAAGGCATTTGATTCATGATGAGAAAGATTCAAAGTGGTTATTGCAACCATCTGTGATTGAAAGTTTGAAGCTACTTGCAAAAAATAATATCCCTTACGATGTAGTTGGAATTTTACCGGCACATATTGAAACTGTTTTAAAAGTGGCTGAACTGGTTCCGGGGTTGCGTATGGTATTCGACCATTTGAATGCACCACCGATTGCATCTAAAGAAAAATTCGGAAGATGGGGTAAGTTGATGAGCGAAGCGGCTAAAAATAAAAATTTTTATGCAAAGATTTCAGGATTGGGAACTTCATCAGGAAATTTCGAAAACAGGACGGCTGATGATATAAAGCTTTATGTGGAATTTACTTTGCAGCATTTTGGCGCTGACCGTTGTTTTTGCGGTGGTGACTGGCCGGTAAGTATGTTAGCAAATACATACAGCAACACATGGAAGATTACAACGAATATTATTAATGAACTGGTGAAAGAGGAAGACAGGGAAAAGATATTTTTTAAAAATGCAAATTCGTTTTACAATTTAGGAATACATTAATATGTCAGTAATCACCTGAGTTTTATTTCATGAAGTGGGTGCAACAAGCGCAGCTCTTTGTTATACTACTGAAAAAAAATTCAGGTGAGGGAAACTATCTATGAATTTTTTAGGTGAGCATTTTGGTTACGACCCCTGCACACTAAAAACTCACCAGAACATCGCTGTAATCAGGTGAGTTATTGGGAAGTCTTGTAGTATTTTCCAGGTCTTAAGAAAATCGATTCCTGTCTTTTCCGACCTATTCAAACCTCTGGCGGAGAGAAAGGGATTCGAACCCCTGGAGGCTTTCACCTCAACGGTTTTCAAGACCGCCGCATTAGACCGCTCTGCCATCTCTCCGGCGCAAAAATAGGTTTGCAACGCTTATCAGCAAAATTCAAATTCAATTAAAAATTATTTAGTTTCAATGAATTGACAAATGGTTCATCATTCACTCCATCTTAGTCTTATTTTTGTTTTGAATGAAGCAACTGAAATCTCTTAATAAATATTTTTGGAAATACCGGGTTCGCTTAGGCATTGGAACATTATTCATTATTATTTCCAACTACTTTGCTGTTTTAGTTCCACAGGTTACAAGGTTTATTATTGATTTTGTACAGAAAAATTTTGAAAAAAATAATTCTGTAACCATTGACCGTGATTATGACGGGTTAGTTTTGAAATTCATCAGATGGGTTCAGAATAAATATCCATTGCAAACTGATGTTTTTAAAATTGTGATTTTATGCGGTGTTACCATTCTTATACTTGCATTGCTCCGGGGCTTTTTTATGTTTCTCATGCGGCAAACAATTATTGTAATGAGCCGGCATATAGAATACGACCAAAAAAATGAAGTGTTTACTCATTACCAAAAGTTAGATACTGCATTTTATAAAACGCACAGTACCGGAGATTTGATGAGCCGGATGGCAGAAGATATAAGCAGGGTAAGAATGTTTACCGGCCCGGCTATTATGTACCTGGTAAACTTAGTTGTTCTTATTTCGTTAAGCGTTTTTTTTATGTTGAAAAGAGATGAAGAACTTACTGCTTATGTTCTGGCGCCCCTTCCTGTGCTGGCTGTTACTATTTATTATGTAAACATTATTATCAATAAAAAAAGTGAAAAGATTCAGGGCTTGCTTGCAAATCTTACTTCTAATGCTCAGGAATCATATTCCGGCATTCGTGTTATTAAATCATTTGTACAGGAAAAAGCCATGCTTGGTTTTTTTGAAAAAAATAGTGAGGAATATAAAAAGAATGCAATTGGCCTTGCAAAAGTTGAGTCTCTTTATTTCCCTTCGATGGCATTACTGATTGGCCTCAGCACCTTATTAACGATTATGATTGGAGGTCTTTATTACATTCAGTCGCCGGAAAGAATGTCAATTGGTACCATCACTGAATTTATTATTTATATAAATATGCTCACCTTTCCGGTAAGTGCAATCGGGTGGACGGCCAGTATGATTCAACGGGCTGCAGCTTCGCAAAAAAGACTGAATGAATTTTTAGAAACAAATCCGGAAATTAATAACAGCGCCTTGCCGTCAACCATCACACTCAGGGGTAATATTGTTTTTAAAAACGTTGATTTCATTTACCCGCATACAGGCATACAAGCCATCAGGAATTTTAACCTGACAATAAAGGAAGGAGAAAAGATAGCTGTAGTTGGCCGCACAGGATGTGGAAAATCCACCATAGCCCAATTATTATTGAGAATGTACAATGTTTCATCTGGCCAAATAATTATTGAGGATGTTGATATTCAAAAATTGGAAATAAAAAATCTGCGTGAGCAAATCAGCTATGTGCCACAGGATGTATTTCTTTTTAGCGAAACCATTGCCGGCAATATTTCATTTGGATTAAAAGAAAATACAATTGACCATGTAGAAAAAGCTGCAAAAGATGCCAGTGTGCATCATGAAATAGAAAGTTTTAATAATCAGTATGAGACGATGGTGGGTGAACGGGGAATAACCCTTAGTGGCGGACAGAAACAAAGAATTTCTATTGCCAGGGCTTTAGCCAAAAAATCAAATCTTGTAATTTTTGACGACTGCCTGAGTGCAGTAGATGCAAAAACAGAAAAAGAAATTATTGGCAACCTGAATAGTTATCTTGAAAATAAAACTGCAATAATTATTACACACCGTATTTTTTCTCTTTTCGATTTTGATAAAATAATTGTACTGGATGATGGAGAAATTGTTGAAAGCGGAACACATAATGAGTTGCTGGGTAAAAAAGGATTTTATTCTGAACTGTACAATCGTCAGCAGGAACAGGATAGGGGAATTGCGGGCAGGGAATTATGACTTCAGGTATTCTGGTTTTTACAAATTTGGCTGTTTCAAAAACATGTTTATATTTGTGACTGCCTTAAAATTTAATTATAAATAAGTAAAATAAAAAAAAGTGGCTAACGGGAATAACGAGAACAGCGAAAACAAAATGGAAAGTATTTACAGCAACAGAATTCGTGCTGGAAAAAGAAGAACTTACTTTTTTGATGTGAGAACCACCCGTGGTAACGATTATTATCTTACCATCACTGAAAGCCGCAAGCGGTTTAATGATAATGGATATGACAGACATAAAATTTTTATTTACAAAGAAGACTTCAATAAATTTATCAAGGCGCTTGGTGAGGCTGTTGATATGTAAAAACTGAATTGATGCCTGATTTTGATTTTGATGCTTTTAATCATGACCACCCCGTTGGCGAAAATGGCGAACCAGAAGTACTGGTTCAGAATATTGATGCACCTGCAGCTTCTGAAACAATACCACCAATTGAAGTTACAAACGAAGCGCCTGCATCAGAAAATGGAACTACGGAAGAAGTGGATAAGTGGTAATTGACATTATAAAAGTATTTATACCAAGTAAAGCTCCTGAGTAAATCAGGGGCTTTTTTATTACTACAATTTTTATATTTTGTCATCGTTTTAATTTTTTAAAATCCACTTATCCAAATGCAAAAAAAATCTACCCTATTTGCCCTGTTTGCTATTGTATCAATCTTTAGTTTTTTTACCTGGGAGCATTTTCAATTAAAAAATTCTGATCCGGTAAAAAAAATTCCTAAAAAAGACAGGATTGATTTGGCTATACAACAGGAACATCGCCGCATTAAAGCCCCGGGAATAAATGAAATTCCTACTGACAGGTTGCTGGACGCTGCTGCATTTCGAAATGCAAAATTATCTATGCTTGAAGTCATGAGTGTTGCTTCATCAGTACCCGGAATTAACTGGACAGAACGTGGCCCCAATAATGTGGGAGGCAGAACCCGTGTAGCATGGTTTGATAGAAATGATGCAGGTAATGGTTATAAAAAAGTATGGGCAGCTGGTGTTGGTGGTGGCTTATGGTACTCAAATGATATTACAGTTGCTTCTCCTTCCTGGAATAAAATAAATGACTTGTTTGATAATATTGCTGTTACAGCTTTTGTACAAAGTACAAGCAGCCCCAACACAATGTATTTCGGCACCGGTGAAGGCTGGTTTAATTTTGATGCAATCGATGGACTGGGTATTTGGAAATCTACTGATGGTGGTACCAACTGGTCGCAGTTACCTTCTACATTAAACTTTACATTGGTTCAGGATTTATTAATTGATCAGAATGGTCATTTATATGCATCCTTAGTTTACAATACTGGAACACAAGGAAGAGGAATTCAAAAATCTACTGATGGTGGTAGTACATGGATACAGGTTGCAGGCAATCCTGTTGCAGGTTTTCCCAGTGGCCGTGGTTGTGATTTAGAAATGGCTGCTAATGGAGATTTGTATGCGTCATTAGGAAATTTTTCTGAAGGCAGGGTCTTTCGTTCTGTGTTTGCAACTCATGGAGCTAATACAGGAAATGTTGGTACATGGACTGATATTACTCCGCATCCTTCTACCAATGCAGCGCCGGCAGCAGGTGATAACTATAACCGCATTGAACTTTTGCCTGCACCAAGCGATGCAAATATTGTTTATGGAATATTTGAAGGTGACACCGGCAATGATGTAACTGATATAAAACAATATAATGCAACAACGAATACCTGGATGAGCAGAACTGTACCTAATTATTCAGGTGGTGGGCCTTACACACGTGGACAGGCATGGTATGATTTAATAGGCCGGGTAGATCCAAATGATGCCAATACATTATATATAGGAGGAATTGATGTTTACAAATCAACAAATAACGGGGCAGCATGGACAAGAGTATCTGACTGGAGGCCGGTGGGTTTACCTTTTGTACACTCAGATATTCACGAAATTACTTATGCTCCGGGTAGCAGCACCCGGATATTAATTGGTTGTGATGGCGGACTTTTTTATAGCAGCGATGCCAATCTTTCCACGCCTGCATTTGCAAATAAAAATTCAGGATATAATGTAACTCAGTTTTATACTACAGCCGTGCATCCATCCAATGCAAACTATTTTCTTGCAGGTGCACAGGATAATGGTACACAAAAATTTACTGCTGCTGGAATAAATAGTACAACAGAAGTTTCAGGTGGCGATGGCGGATTCTGTCATATTGATCAGGACAATCCTCTTATTCAAATATCCTCTTATGTCTATAATCAATACTTTGTTTCTACAGATGGTGGCAGCACTTTTGTACAACGGTATAAAAATCTGAATGGTGATTTTATTAACCCAACAGATTATGACAACACTGCAAATATTTTATATGGCGGTAGTGTGAATGGGGAATATTTCCGATGGTTGAATCCTGCAACAAATGGCGCAGATGTTTCCATGCCAGTTGCACAGTTCAGCGGTGGATTTATTACACATGTTATGGCTTCAGAAATGACAGCTAACCGTGTATATTTTGGTTTGGATAATGGTACAGTTGTAAGAGTGGATAATGCAAATGGCGGAAGCCCCACGGGTTCTGTTATATTTAATCAATCAATCGCAGGTAGCATTTCTTCAGTGGCAATTGATCCTGCAGATGAAAATCATTTACTTGTTACGCTAAGTAATTATGGCGTTAGCAGTATTTGGGAAACAATGAATGGCGGTGGTGCATGGACAGCGGTTGAAGGTAATTTACCAGATATGCCGGTGCGATGGGCAATGTTTGATCCAAGAAATTCTGACTGGGCAATTATTGCCACTGAATTAGGAATATGGTCAACAGATAATCTTAATGCGGCCTCTACTGATTGGGATCCTACTAATAGCGGACTTGCCAATGTAAGAGTAGATATGCTGCAATACAGAACAGGTGACAGAACAATTGCGGCTGCCACTCATGGTCGTGGATTGTTTACAGCTGTTGTTCCCATTACCACCACACCTGATATTAGTTTTGCGGCTTCTGCTGCATCTGTAACCGAACAAACAATTTCTAATAATAGCTGTCGATCTTATTCTGACTATTCAGTAAACATGTTGATTGCAAATGCGCCGGCAGGTGATGCAACAGTTACTCTGAGTATACAGGCAGGCGCCACTGCTGCATCAACGGTCGATT